>JANWIS010000128.1 GCA_025449775.1 Ignavibacteriaceae bacterium | reverse complement strand
TACAAACCGACATTCTCTAACAATACTGTGGATATTGCAAGGCCAGGGCAATTAAAATAATATTTCTTTGCTTTGTCAGACACTCCTGGGATTAACTTAAAAAGATCTTGGTAAAATTTGTTTTTTTCTTCAAAAGAAAGATGGTTGGCAAAGAAATCAGTTCCTTTTTCTTTTGCTTCATTAAAACTATTCCAATGCGCACAATCAAAATAAGGAATGGTTACCTGGAAGGGAACCTCGTGCTGGTCAGCTAACCAGATATGCATATCATCCCTTGCTTTATAATCTATAATGAACCCTGCATGTTCAACAAGAATTTTTAAATGAACGAATTGATCATACACAACTTTGATTACCACTTTGAGCTCTTCGCTTTTTTGCATACCCATTGTTCTGCTTCTCACTCTTTCCAGCGCAGCTTCTATCTGTGCTTCTCTTGCTTGTGCTTCTGCTTTTTGCAGATCAAGAAAACGGGTATAGGTCATATCGAATACTTTGGAAAACCTTTTTACTATTTCTAATTGTTCTTCCGTTAGAGGTTCTTTGGTTGAAATATGCAAGCCACCGTAATTATAAAAGGAAAATGAAATATAGACCTTGTCAACTTCCCTGAAAGCTTTTTTAACCTTATCCGGAAACCGGGCAAGATCAGTTTCGGTAAATATGTATTGATCTGCCTCTTTTTTATCAGTCCCCTTTAATTCGTAAACCCATTTTGCTATTCTCTTTTTCCAGGCCTCAAAAACCGAATTGAAATAAGGCTGGTTGGGAAATGGCACCAGATAAGATTCAGGAAGATTTGTTTTGTTAACAGGCCCTATCCACCACGTTGCTGATGGAGGTTCTTCATCCATAATCCAGAAGATGCAATTGTTGAGTATGAATTCAAGTTTGGTAAGTTCCTTTTGTAAAATATCTATCACCTCAACAAGTTCATGAGATTTTTGCATGGCCATTGCCCTTGCTCTGACTCTTTCCAGGCCTAATTCAATCTGTGCTTCTCTCGCTTGAGCAATAGCTTGTTCAATATCAATAAATCTACGATAGGCTAGTTCGAATACGTTCCTGAAACGGCGTAGCAAATTCAGATCTTCTTTACTTAATGGTGTGTTGTAAGTTGAAATGCCTAAAGCTCCCGGTCCAATGGAGTAGAAATAGAAATGTACAGAAGATGATTTATCTAATAAAGGATCGGGGAATTGCTTATCATCTTTTCTGTACTTTCTGAATTTATCTAAAGATTTCCCGCGGAAACTCTGACTGAAAAATGCGTTAGCTGATTTTTTAACAGTCTCAGCTAACTCATTGGCCTTGGGATGCTTGGCGTATTCGGTATCTTCAATTATACTTTTATTATATGGGGGAAAATATTGGTAATTAAGATAAGTGCTTTTACTTTCATTGAGAATAACAGTCTGGGTGTTTCTTATATTTTTTACTCCGAAGATTTTTAGCTGCCTTGAAATAATCCTGCACACTTTTATCATATCTGCAGGTTGCTTCATTGCCAATGCAGATGAACGAACCTTTTCAAGAGCAGTTTCAATTTCCAGATCACGGACTTTTAGCGTAAGCTGTTTTTCTAACTCGGCAATTTTTAATTCGTGTGGAAGATTCATTGCCTGAAACATTTATACTTTATTGATTTTGCTTTCATAGACCTTAAGATTATTCTTTATGTTGGGATAGTATATCAGGCAATATAAAACAGATGTAATCTTTTAAACAAATATTTATGATGCCCTCAATTAAGTTAAAGCTAAAAAATTGTTTGTCTAGCGACAAATAAAATGAAAATAATGGTTTACCTCTGTGTTGAAAGTCAATTCCTGTCAGGTAAGCGAAAATATTATTCACTGATGTATTATTTGGGTTATTTGCCAGAACAGGTCTTTGTAAAGAATTACCGTAAAATAATTATTAATGCCAATTTTGATTTCGTTTTGTTTCATTATCATACAGCCGCTAAAATTTATTTAGCAGCCGGGAAAAAAGTTATTGAACTAAACAAGTCTGGTTCTTAAATTAAAGCAAGATTAGTGAAGACCTTTATAATCAGCTTCTCATCTTCATAGCATAGGAAATTACCTGGTTATGTTTTAAACATTTTTAGTCTGTGATCATTCATTAAATTAATTAAAGGTGAAATATGTTTAGACTAAGAAATCTTTTAATCGTCCCGGTTGTATCTGCGCTCCTGATGTTTACAGGCTGTCAGAACGAACCGTCTCCGATCGAACCAAACCAAAATTTTGAACAAGCGGAACTTCCCAAAATAGTAATTCCTATTGGAGCCACAATTGATTCTGCTGCTTTTTATATCAATGTTACAACTGCTCTCGGTGAGGAAGTTACTCTTCACAGAATTATAAACAACTGGGCAGAGATGACAGCTACATGGAATAATTTCGGTGGTGGATTTAACGCATCTTCAGAGGGATCTTTTATCCCATCTGGTTCTGGATGGCATTCTGTTAATGTTACCAGTCTGGTTATCAGTTGGGTTGACAGTATATATTCTAATTACGGAGTCTTGCTGAAAGAATTAACCCCGGATCAACTCCAGTTTTACACAAGCAGGGAAGCTGGAATGAGTCCATATCTAAAAATCTGGTGGACTTTTAAGGGAACCAGTAGTTCCGATTCTACAGATGCAATTGAAGATACTTATATTAATTCAAGCGAAGGAGATACTAACTTCGGTGATTCAACCGAGCTAATTACCGGTTGGGATGATACTACTGAAGTTCAATCATTAGTAAGATTTGAAATTGAGCAAATACAAACCGGCGGATGTACGCGTTCGTTCGGATATTGGAAGACACATTCAATTTATGGACCGGCACCATATGATTCAACATGGAAATTGCTTGGAGAAGATTCAACATTCTTCTTGAGCAACCAGACTAATTATGAAGTGTTATGGACACCACCAAGAGGTGGAAATGCTTACTACATTCTGGCCCATCAATATATTGCAGTGGAATTAAATATTTTGAACGGAGCTGACCCAACTGAAATCCAGGAAGCATTCGATGATGCAACTGAATTATTTGAAACCTACACACCAGAATACATTGGCGGACTAAAAGGCAATAACCAAATTCGTCAGGAGTTCATATCATTGAATGGAACACTTGATCAGTATAACAACGGAGAGATTGGTCCCGGTAAATGTGATGAGAATTCTTCGACATATCCTGTAAAAGTTAAATAAGTTATTTTAACATATAAAAATTAAGAGGCGGGTTTCCCCCGCCCTTAAATTATCACCCTAACGTTTAAAACCAGAACCGTATTCCCAATCCTCCACCAACATCAAAATCAGTTGATGGAGCTAAATTTAGTATTGGTGCGACTTCAATAAAGATATCAAGCGGAGTTGACTCAAACATATAAGCCATACCAACAGGAAAACGAACACCGAATAACGCGTCGTCTCTAAGTACAGCTCTTCCTCCTATTCCAAAGTATAGTGGAAGCTCGCCTTTAGAAACAGGAAATACATCGAAGGCGTGCCATACATAATCAGTTTGCACTACCATTTCATCACGCCCCTCAAATGACCATGCAACTCCAAAATCAAAAGCATTTTCGCTTCCTGTCCAGAGTTTTCCATTCAATCCGGTGGGTTCACCCAATTGAATTCCCAAACCAAACTCACGGTTTTGAGATATTGCAGGATTCGGGATTAATAAAAGAGATACGAGCACGAGGATTGTCCATTTCATTTTTGCTTCTCCTTTTTTTGTTAGTGACAATTATCCCCTAACAATTTTAAAGTTTGGCAGAAGAAATAACTTTAGCTTAATGACAAACAGAATTAATAAACTTATTGTGATAAAATCAGTGTAAAATTATTTTCTTAATCGTTCGTTTTATTTATAGAAATGCGGGGGACAGATTTTTGACCCGTCACTTTCAACTATTTATATTTTCAAATAAAAGATTTATCCGTATAATGAATTGTGGTTGAAGAATGCTTTTAGCTCTTTTTAATAATCAAGACGGAGGTGTAAAATGACAAGTTACATTAAGCTGTATGCAAGAATAATTTCTGCTGCAGTGGTAGCTTTTCTGCTATTTGCTTTTCAGGGGTGTGACACAACCGAAACTACTGATTCAAGAGGTGGAAGAGTTTCATTAAGTTTTTCATCTGGCTCAGATCTCCAGAAAATTAATCAGGATCTTCAGCTTACAGAAGTAAAAATACTTCTGAGAGATATTAAGCTGAGAAAAGAATCCGAAGATGACGATGATGGACATGGGGGCGATGATAGTTGTTCATCGGTTAAGACCGAACCAATAGTTGTGCATTTAAATCTTGATACCGTAACAACCGATTTTGTAGTCGCCAATTTACCGGCAGGCACTTATGATGGACTGAAGTTTGAAATACACAAAGTGGGCGGCTCTGAAACTCCTCCCGATCCTGAATTTAAAGAAGGCGATGATAATTCGAAGAGGTATTCGGTTATTGCAAAAGGAACTATTGACGGAAATCCTTTTATCTATAAATCAAAAAAGTCTGCACACCAGCATATAGGGTTTGATCCGCCATTAGTGGTTATTGAAAACTCAAATACAAACCTTACAATTATTGTTGATCCTTATACATGGTTTTATGAAGACGGAATGTTTTTAGATCCAACCGATCCTGAAAATGAGAATGATATCGACAATAATATTAAGGATTCATTCAAGCAGTGTTTTAAAGATGATGACCACAACGGTGATGGAGATTAGAATATCACGGGTGGATGATATCAAAAAGGGAGCTTCGGCTCCCCTTATTAATTTAAAAAATATAAGGCGACATAAATAGTTGTCTTAATATTTTTGAAACAATATCAAATATTATTCATAATGTTTAAGGCATACTTTAACCGCTCTCTGTTTTGCCCGGATGAATTACTAACCTTTTGAAGTTCGGTAAAATAAAATTTAGCTTTTTCTTTATCACCGAGAAGCTCTGCTGATTTTCCAGCTCCGTACAACGTGTTGAACCGGTTTGGACTTTTCTTCAATGACAGCTCATATTGCATT
>JANWIS010000127.1 GCA_025449775.1 Ignavibacteriaceae bacterium | reverse complement strand
CGGCGCTTTCTGGGCTTATGACGGATGGAACAATGTAACTTTTATTTCAGGCTAAGTTAAAAATCCCAAAAGAAATATTCCTCTTGCTTTATTATATGGGACTTTAATTGTTATCGTGTTATATGTGTTTATAAACATTGCTTACTTATATATTATGCCGATTGATGAAATTGCAAAATCACCTTTGGTTGCAGCAGCTGCAGCCGAAAAGATATTTGGAAGTTACGGCGGCTCAATAATTTCTATTGCGGTTATCGTTTCAACTTTCGGTGCATTGAACGGAAGCTTAATGTCGAGTGCAAGAGTTCCGTTTGCAATGGCTCAAAGCAAAATGTTTTTCAACTGGATTGGGAAAGTGCATCCACGTTTTGCAACGCCGCATACTTCACTCGTTTTGCAAGGAATTGTTTCGAGTCTGCTTGTTACGACCGGTTCATTCGATACAATAACCGATTACGTAATTTTTGCAACCTGGTTTTTTTATCTGCTCACTGCACTTGGTGTTATTGTGCTCAGAAAAAAAATGCCTGATGCACCAAGACCATACCGGGTTATCGGTTATCCATATACAATCTGGTTCTTTATTATTTTCTCATTTATTTTTTTGATGAACTCAGTAATCTCGGATACTGAAAATGCTGCAATGGGCACAGCTTTAATAATGACAGGATTACCATTTTATATTTACTGGAAATACTTCAAAAGAAAGAAAGATTAAATATTTATTTCATCAGGATAAGTTTTTTGGTTTGTGTAAAACTTCCGGCATTCAAAGTATAAAAATATACGCCGGAGGCGTATCCGCCTTTGGCGGAAATTCCATTTTGCAGATTGCTTATGTTAAACTCGACTTCATAAGTTCCTGCCGATTTTTCTTCGTTAACTAAAGTTGCAACTTCATTTCCTAAAACATCAAATACTTTTATACGAACAAAACTTCCTTCTACAATTTGATATTCAATCGTCGTGATTGGATTGAATGGATTGGGATAATTCTGCTTCAGAAAATAGTTTCTTTCAGATATTGGTGCGAATTGATTATTGAATACGGGGCTGTCAGTAGCAAATATGTAAGCTCGTCCTCCATCTGTCCCTCCACCATTTTCTGAGATTGCACCGATAACAAAATCGGAATAAGAATCTTTATTTACATCACCGGCTATTGATACTGAATATCCGAAAAACCCGCCGCTTTCCGGATTTGCAGAAATTAATGTATTAATCACAGTGCCATCCTTTCCACTAAAAATATAAGCTCTGCCTGCGTTTGTTGCACCGCCGTCTTCCCAGAATGCCCCAACAATGACATCATCATATTCATCACTATTTAAATCTCCGGCATCTGAAACGGAAATGCCAAAAAATCCATTCTGTTCCGGGTTAGGTGAAGTTAATTCATATAAAATTTCGCCATTCATTCCACTGAAAATATAAGCCCTGCCGGATTTCAGAGGACCGCTGCTCTCATTCCTTGCACCAACAATTATATCTTCAGCGTTATCGTTGTTTACATCTCCTGCCGTAGAAACAGAAATTCCAAAACCACCTAAGTCTAATGGATAAGGAGAAACAATTGTGAATAACAAGGTGCCGTCATTCCCGCTAAAGACATGTACTCTTCCGGAAAGACTTGCACCTCCATTTTCTTCAGCGGCACCAACTATAACATCATCCTTGTTGTCATTATTTATATCATCAATACCTGAGATCGAATAACCAAAAAATCCAACGCCGCCGGTAGTATAACCGGATGTCAGTGTCTGCAACAAAGTTCCATCTGTTCCGCTAAAAATATATGCAAGACCAAACCAATTGTTTTCTCTTCGTGCGCCAACTAAAATCTCAGGGACCTGGTCATTGTTGATGTCATCAAGCTTTGATACAGAAAAACCGAAATCTCCACTTGTCGAGGGATTGGGTGATAATATAGTCCGCAGTACAGTTCCATCATATCCGCTGATAATATATACCTTCCCTGAATAGCTTACTCCACCGGATTCAAATTGCGCACCAACAATTACATCGTCAAATCCATCATTATTAATATCTCCTGCATCAGAAACAGAACTTCCAAATGAACCGCTGATTACAGGGTTGGGAGAGGTAATTGTAAAAAGTAAATCTCCGTCAAATCCACTGAAAATATAAACACGGCCATCATCTGTGTATATAGCATCTTCATAGTTGGCCCCGATTATTACATCATCATATCCATCGTTATTTACATCTCCGGCATTTGATACTGCATATCCGAAGTCACCTTGAAATTCTGAATTAGGAGACGAAAGGGTTGTACTAATAAACTGCGGGAATGAAGATGTGCATACTATAGCAATTATAATTGAAATTTTTAAAAACCAACATATTGTAATTTTCGGGTAGTAATAACTAATAACATTCATTGTTAAACCTCCCAATAAAAGCGATTGTATGTTATTTCATTACAACAAGTTTCTTTGTTTGAATGAAATCACCAGCTTGCATCTGATAATAGTAAATTCCGCTTGAGAGTGCTGACGCATCAAAATTAATTTCATATAAGCCCACATGTTTTTCTTCGTTAACCAAAGTTGCAACTTCATTCCCAAGAACATCGTGAACTTTTAAAGTAACAAATGACGAATTACCGATGGCAAATGATATTGTTGTACTTGGATTAAATGGGTTTGGATAGTTTTGTTCCAGTGCAAATGAAAATATTCCTTTCACATCAACTTCAATTTCGTTTGAATATTCGTAAGCCCCGTTAAAATCAATCTGCTTCAACCTATAAAAATATTTCCCCGGCTCAACCGATTGATCGATAAAAGAATATTCTTTCAGTTCGGTGGTTGTTCCTGATCCTTCAACGAATCCGATTGTAAAATATTCCCGTGACTCAACTCTTCTTTCTATTTCAAACATAAGGTTGTTTGTTTCAGTTGAAGTTGACCATTGAAGAACAACATCACCGTCATTCGTTGTGTTTGCAGTGAAAGAAATTAATTCAACCGGAATTACTTCCTGAGAATATTTTATTGTTGTAAAATCATAATTAGTATTTGTTGTGCTGAAGCCTGTTACATAAACATTGCCTGCATTATCCAGTGCAATTGAGTTTGGTTCGTCCCAGTTGTTAGCAGATCCATTATATCTTTCAACCCAAACTTGATTTCCGGATGAAGTATATTTTATAGTTGCATAATCACTTGTGCTTTCAAGACCTCCGCTCTGACTTACTCCTGTAACATATACATCTCCCAATACATCGATAGCAATAGAATTGCCAGCATCAAAGTTTCCACTGAAATTATAAATTTCATCCCATTGTAAATTTCCATCAGTGCTATATTTTAAAGTTCCAATATTAAATGTTACGGCCCCTGTTATATAAACGTTTCCTGCATCGTCAACTACCATATCAATCGGTACATCAACTGAAGGACTACTGCTACTGTATATTTGCAGCCATTGCTGAACGCCGGAAGGATTGTACTTTATTGTTGCAATGTCATACACGGTTCCTGTACTGAATCCTGTTATATAAATATTTCCTGAAGCATCAAGATCTATTGCAACGGCCTCATCAGAATTATTCCCGGTACCATTATATCCTTGTGCCCATTGCTGAACTCCCGCAGAATTATATTTTAGTGTGATAAAATTCAGATATGCAGTTCCCCAAGCGACGCTGAAGAAACCTGTTACATAAACATTTCCTGATTGATCAACTACTAAATCATTCCCAGTATCCCAATTGCCTGTTCCATCAAATTCTGTAACCCATTGAACAACACCGTCAGAATTATATTTTATTGTTGCGATATTGGAATTTAAAGCCGGGTGCCCGCTTTGTCCTGTTACATAAACATTTCCTAAATCATCCAATGTAAGAGCGAAAGCAATATCCTGTTCATTGCTGGGACTATTATATCTTGCAGCCCATTGTTCAACTCCGGTTGAATTATATTTTATTGTCACATAGTCCAAAGTGTATTCTGTTGATCCGGCAGCACTGCTTCCGGTAACATAAACGTTTCCTAAATTGTCGACTTCGATATCGAGTCCTTCATCACCAAATTGAAAACTGCCGGGACCGTTATAAACTGCAGCCCATAATTGCGTGCCCGTGGAATTATATTTTACAGTGGTCATTCTTTCGATATTTCCGCTTACTGTGCTGTAACCTGTTACATAAACATTGCCTGAATTATCAACCGTCATAGCATTAGCAACATCAACGCTGTTACCTGTTCCATTAAATGTTTGTATCCAGTCCTGCATTACTTGTGCATTAATATTCTGAATAATGAAAATGATGGAAATTAAAAATGTTGCGATGAAACTGTTGTGAAGATTTTTCATTTGAACCTCCTTCTTGTATCAGAAAGATTTTTGGTTTAATAAAAAATTATTTGTTTGAATCTGCAATCGATAGATGCTTGTCTGAAGGTGTTGAATACAAAGTTGTAACTGAACAATTACACCATAAGAGTTTAAAAGCTCTTATTCAGAAAATTATTAAAAGTTTTCAAAAATCAAAGAGAGAATTTCAGAACAATTATTAATTCTATGTTATTTCATCAGCACAAGTTTTTTTGTGTACATAAAGTTATCAGCCTGCAGTTGGTAATAATAAATTCCGCTTGAAAGACCGGAAGCATCAAAATTAATTTCGTAATTACCTGACTCTTTTTCTTCATTAACTAAAGTAGCTATTTCATTTCCAAGAAGATCGTAAACTTTCAATGATATGAATGATCCAACCGGAACTTCATATTTTATTTTTGTTGACGGGTTGAACGGATTCGGATAATTCTGTTTTAAGCTGAATTCTGAAGGAATAATATTATTATTATCATCAACACTAATTATGGGTTCTGAAGAAACAGTCATCATAGTTGTTCCTCCGGGATTATCAGATCCACCACGTATCAATGCTGTAGCTGTAACTGAATCCTGACCGGCTATTGAAATAATATCTCCATCCGTTAATCCATTGAAGTAAGGATCTTCAAGCCAGCTAGTTCCACCGTTGGTTGTGTATCTTACAACTCCTTTGGCTCCAACAACAACTCCATCATTACCGTTCCTGAAAATAACATCATAAAGATCTGTTGTAACTCCGCTGTTCTGAAGAAACCAGTTGTTGCCGTAATTAGTAGTTGCATAAATTTTACCATTATCTGCAACTGTCCATCCTCTGTCAAAAGCACCAACAGGAACTCCTAAAAATAATCGGTTAAAATGAGCACTGGTATCAGCGATGTCGAAATCAACCCAGCTTTGACCTCCGTCAGAAGTCCTGATAATAGTACCTTTTTCTCCAACGGCAATGAAAAGATTATTAATAATAGCTCCAATCGAATTTAAATTTTCTGTTGTAATGGTGTTAACTTTTTCCCATATAAAATTACCGCCGGAGTTTGTTGATTTATACACAGTTCCTGATTCTCCGCAAACAACAGCGTGAATCCCATTGACTCCATAATCGATAAAATCAAACCCGTATAAATTTTCAGTTAATCCGGGAATGCTTCTATCTTCCCAGGTAATTCCATCATCAGTTGACCAGAATACAGTGCCGGCGTCACCAACTATACACATAAAACCTGCTCCTGCCGATTCCTGGGAAAGATTAAAACTTTTTATATCGCGTAGTGCGTTCAAGCTTAGTGTATCGATTTGTTCTTCACATAGTACAGTGTTTAAGAAATAAAAAGAACCACCACCTATAGCCGCATCATCCCAACCCGGAAAAGAGTCATGTCCAAGCATAAGATCAGTTAGGGTCTCGGTTAATTGACAAAAAATATATTCACACCCTCTAAATCCAAAAGAAGAAATTACTGCTAATGAAATAAACAGACTGTAAAAAAATCTTTTCATAATGAAGCCTCCTTAAAAAATAATTTCAATAATAAAAGGCAGCCGGATATTGACACGAAGAGATGAATTCTATCTAAAGCCTCCGGATGAATATATTGTTTGTTAAATCAATTAGCAACGAGAAGTTTTTATTTGGCAATTAATACTTTGATAGAAATCAGACTTCATTAAGAGAATAAATGCTGATTTCAAAGTTTTAATGAATTACTTATTCATCAAACTCTTGCAACTCAACTGATACTCTTTGATATTTACGCTCAAAAACTTTTTCATTTACAGGTATTGGTAAAATAGGAACAGCGGATGAACAATTCTGATGACGGACTTATACAAGGGAAACAATCTCAGCGAAGACTTGCAGCAATTATGTTCACGGATATGGTTGGCTATAGTGCACTTTCACAAAAGAATGAAGCACTTGCACTCGAGCTTCTTGAAGAACACCGTGGAATTTTAAGACTAATCTTTATTAAATATTCAGGAAGAGAAATAGATACAGCCGGAGATTCTTTTTTCGTTGAATTCCATTCTGCTGTTGATGCGGCAAATTGTGCAATTGAAATTCAGACCGAACTATTAAAAAGAAATGTACTCGTTGATCCGGAAAGACATATCAGAATCAGAATAGGACTTCACATAGGTGATATTGTTCAGATTGGAAATAATGTTCACGGAGACGGAGTAAACATTGCAGCCCGTCTCGAACCTCTATCAACACCGGAAGGAATTTGTCTGTCAGAAGATTTTGCAAGAGCAGTTCAAAATAAACTAGAATTTCCTGTCGTTAAAAAAGGTGAAGTAACTCTAAAAAATATTTCTTCCCCGATGACAATTTATTGTGTACAGCTTCCATGGGTAATGGAGAAAAATATAGAAGCAGTTAGTAAACGGGAATCTCTTCAAAGTTCTAAAAGGAAGTTACTAAAATATGCTGTTCCTCTGGCTGTTCTTCTGGTTTTAGTAATACTTTCAGTGCTTAATGTTATAAATATTAAAATTGAAGACAGCGAAATTCAGACACGTATTGCTGTTTTACCATTTCTAAATATCGGTGGAGATTCGAGTGACGAATATTTTGCTGACGGCATGACTGAACAAATAATTTCTTCACTATCAAACCTTTCCGGATTGAATGTTATCGCTCGTTCATCGGTGATGAAATATAAAGATGCAGGGATTGACATCAGAGAAATTGGAGATGAGTTGAATGTGGGAACGGTACTTGAAGGAAGCATTAGAAAATCTATGGATAAAGCAAGGATTACAGTCAATCTTATTGATGTTTCGACGCAGGAAAATATCTGGGCAATGGACTATGATAAAGAGTTGAGCGATATTTTTATGGTTCAATCCGAAATTGCAAAAAATATTGCTCAAAATCTTCAAGTTAAATTAAAGAAGGAAGAAAGAGACAGACTTGATAAAAAAAATATTGTTAACACCGAAGCTTACAATGCTTACCTGCTTGGCAGATCTTACCTGAACCGGCGAAACATTGATGGGGTTGCAAAAAGTATTTCCTACTTTGAAGATGCAATTAGTTATGACAGCACATTCTCGCTTGCTTACTCCGGACTAGCTGATGCTTATACTTTAATCGGTTCTGCCGGTTATGGAATGATGCCAGTTGATGAAGCAGTTGAAAAAGCAAAGTTCAATGTAATGAAGGCGATTGAACTCGATGAATATCTAGCAGAAGCTCGCGCATCTCTTGCATATATTAAATTCAGGCTTGAGTGGAAGTTTGATGAAGCCGAGCAAGAATTTAAAAGAGCAATTGAATTGGGACCTTCTTACGCACAGGCACACGAATGGTACGCATTGTATCTCGCTTTAAGAGGAAGAACTGCGGAAGCACTTAATGAAATGCAACGGGCACAGGAATTAAATCCTTTGTCTGCCAGTGTAAGTAATGGAATAGGACGAGTATATTATTTTATGAATGATCTGAAGAAAGCAATTAACCAGTTTAACAAAACTTTGCAAATGGATCCTAATTATGCTGAAGCACATTTTTCTCTCGGGATGACTTACAGTGCAATGAAAGAAAATGATAAAGCTATCCGGGAAATGGAAATTGCTGCGTCATTGTCAAATAGGAGATTGGTAATTATCTCCCGAATGGCTTATACGTATGTAAAAAAAGGCGCAATGGATAATGCATTACAAATAATTAACGAACTTGACGAACGATCCAAAACTGAAGAAGTTTCTTCATTTTATTATATACCTTATTATGCTGCACTAAATGATGTTAAGAAAGTCAATGAATTGTTAGAGGAAGCGTATAAAGAGAAGTTCGGTCTTCTTTTGTATTTGAAAGCAGATCATGTTTTTGTCGAATTAAGAAATACTCCAAAATTTTTGGAGATGTTAAAGAAGATAGGATTATAAAAAAATCCCCTCCTTAAAATGGAGAGGATCGAAGAGACGTGGAGAAGAAATGAAAATTTCTGAGAACCAATTATAAATTCGTCAACCTGCCTTTTTCTTTTATTACAGTTGAGATTGCTTCCTTTAAATCACCTTCGACTTCAACTAAAACCAACTCATCACCATCCAGGCTGATAACAAATAATCTTTCCAGCAGCTCATCAGAATTTTTTCTAATATATACTGCAGTCAATTTATCTTCTGAACTTGATTTGACAATCGATTTCCATCCGCTTTGCTGCATGTTGCTTTCCATTTCTTTTATCGTTGTGATATCAGGAGAAGCATTTCCTTTAAATTTTTTATATACACCAACCTGTACGGATGAAACATCTTCCAGAATTTCAGCCGGAAGTTTATCATCCGATGATGAATCTATTATCCAGCTTGAAACTGTAATTCCTACTGATCCGATTGAAAACTGAAATTCAGAATTATACTGATCACCCATATTATTAATAACATTATCACGAATACTTTCAAACTCTTCATTTATTGAAAAGCAGCCAGTAAGTAATAACGGAAGAAGTAGCAGCGGTAAAAAATAAATTTTAGTTTTCATCTGAGTTTTCCCCGGAATTATTTATACCATTAAGATGTGGAAGGTTAAATTGTTTTCCGAGTCTTCCGATTGTTGCGAGATCAATTGTTCCTACAATATTTACGAAAGCAGCTTCATCATCTGCTCCGACTGAAGTTACAACCAATCCAACAATTTGTTTATTGTCACCTTGCTTTATATAAACATTAGCGATTTCATCCTCGCTTCTTGTTTTTACTATTCTCTTCCAGTCTGAGCCTGTAAGCTCTGAATCGACGCTATTCACTCTTGCTTCGAGGTCAGATTTATTGTCATCAGAAACTTCGAACACATGTGCTTTGACCAGTTTTAATCCTTTTAAAATTGCCATCACATTCGGGTCTTCATCAGTGGAAATTTCAGCAAGAGCTGAAAGAAGATCTTCGTCAAGAATTACTTCTGTAACACCAGTTGAACTTTCAAACATTGCAAGATCACCAAAATCTACATACCCAGGTTCGTTTTTTACATCACTGCTTTGTGCTGTAATCCCCGCACTAATTAGAATGAACAGTGTTAAAATTATTTTTATTGCTTTCAATTTAACCTCCGATTAGAATGTTGTTTACTAAATAATAACCTTTGTTTAATTTTTTATTAATCTGTTTGTCAAGAATGTCATCACTGAAACTTTTTTCAGCTTTTTCAAATGCTTTACCGATTATTGCCAGTGAGAGTTTGAATTGTTTTTCAGCTAGTTCAATTTCTGCATGTGAATATTTTTTTGTGTATTCCGGTTCTCTAAAGATTAAAAATGAAATGACGATCGCAAAAATTATTCCAAGCAGTGCAAACGCAATTGTTCTCTTTTCGAAAAGTATAAAGAGTAAATGTTGGATATTTGAAATTAAAAAACCTGCCTGCTTTTCATTTGTCGTCAATCCTTTAACAGCTTGAGTTAAATGAATTGGAGTTTCTTCCTGTTTTACCCGTTGAACTGCTGTAGCAATATTTTTTTGATCCTGAAACAGCATTTTTATTCTGTCGTCTTGAAAAGCTTTCCAGTAAACAATCAGCCTGTCAACAATTCCGGCATCTCCGTAAGCGGTACTGACTATTTTATCAATTAATTTTTGATCGATCTTATTTAAATCTTTCATTTGCATGTGTTCTTAATTCTTTCTGAAGTTGTTTTCTTGCCCGCAGAATATTCACTTTAACAGTGTTCAAAGGCACATCAAGTATCCTGCTTATTTCTTTGTATTTGAATTCCTGTATTTCATATAAAACAAAAACGCACTTTAATCTTTCAGGTAATTTTTCAATTGCTTCTCTAATTTCATTTTCCGTTATTAATTTCTCTGTTAATTGTTCCGGGTTGCTTTGCATATCCATATCAATTATTTCATCATGGTATTCATCATCAATCTGAATTTCTCTATAGTTTATCGTTTTATTTTTTCTTAGATGATCGATGCAAAGATTGTGAGTCGTTTTCATCATCCATCCTTTTGCAGCATAAAAATTGAAATTATTAATATTCTTCCAGGTCCTGATCAAAACTTCCTGTGTAATATCTTCAGCGTCCATCCTGTTTTTCATCATAAAGATGGCGTAGTTAAAAATCCTGTTCTTATGCTGTTTGACCAAATAATCAAACTTTACTGAACTGAGCATTTATTATAAAGACGAAGTTGTTTTTGTAATTGTTACAAAAAAGCAGATAAATTTTATTTAAGATAGAATAATATTGATTAGAGGATGAATTGGTTTATCAGCGGTTAAAAGAATGGTAAAAGATATTATTTATGACAAAAAAACTATTTAATATACACCCGGTACTCCCATGCATTAAGCTTGAAAAATTCTTTTGATTTAAAACTTTCCAGCTTGTCAGTAAAAAGATTTTTATATGAACCGGTAAGATGTTCTGATTCAATTTCAAATTCTTTTTGGCTGTTCGAAAGATTGAAGATCGCTAAAATTTTATCCTTACCGGAACTTCTGGAAAAAGCAAAAATGCTTTCCTCATCCGAACTTTGAATTATCATCAGTTCACCGCCTTGCTTGCCATTCAATAAAGCTTTGTTATTCTTTTTTAAATGAAAAAACATAGAGTAGAGATCGAAGAATTTGTGATCTTTCCATTCAATACTGTCCTTCTCAAAAAAGGAAAGTCTTTTATTGAAGCCTGCTTCCTGACCGTTATAAATAAGCGGCATATCAGGAATCAAACAGGTTAAAACTGCAAATGTTTCTGCTCCATCGCCAAGCCGCTCAAATTCAGTTCCGTTCCATGTATTTTCATCGTGGTTTGATGTGAACTGCATCCTGAAATGGTTTACTGGATAATCATTTTTGTCTTTATTCAGATGAACGACAAGATCATTCACAGATTTTTTTCCGTCAGCAATTCCATTTAAAGTTTTAAACAGGTTCCAGTCGTAAGTCATATCAAATGCCTTTTGCATTTCAGGGGTATCCCATTCAGCAAGCATAAAAACATTTTTAATTTCATCCAGCTCTTTTCTTGCTTCAATCCAGAATTCAATTGGAATCATTCCAGCAACATCACAACGGTAACCGTCAATGTCATATTCTTCAACCCAGAATTTCAGAGCAGATATCATCTCTTTCCAAAGTTCTTTGTTCTCATAATTCAGATCTGCTACATCACTCCAATCTGGATTTGGAGAAATAATTTTTCCAAGAGAATCTTTTGTATAAAAATCCGGATGCTGCTGAATCCATGGATTATCCCATGCAGTATGATTAGCAACCCAATCGATGATAACATACATTCCTGACTTATGAATGTTATTCACCAAAGTTTTAAAATCTTCCGGAGTTCCGAACTCCGGGTTTACTTCCTTATAATTTTTAACGGAATAGTAGCTGCCAAGTGTACCTTTTCTGTTCTTTACTCCGATGGGATGGATTGGCATAAACCATAAAATTTCCGTACCTAACTTTTTTAATCTCGACAAATGTTTTTCAAATGCTTTGAAAGTTCCTTCTTCTGTAAATTGTCTCACGTTAACTTCGTAGATGGATTTATCATAGCTCCATTCGGGAGGGGAATATTGCTGTGCAAAAGTTTGGAATGAAAAAATTACGAAGCTGACACTAATGGACAAAGGAAGAAAATATCTTTTCATAAAGGAAACTCAGAATGAATTTGTTAAGTAAGTTAAAATTGATTTGTTTAAATCTGAGCCAGGAAATTTACGAACTACACTTGCCTGTAATTTATCATCAGAGTTTTATCCAGTTCAAATGATGAGGCTCAAATGATTTTTCAGTTTCAGCCGGATGACTTGATGATTCATTTGAAGAAATCGTTTGTCTTTTTCTTCGTATCATATCCTGTTCCTGTCTTATCTTCTCCTTAATCTTTGTGTACTTATCAAGCACCACCTGGTGTTTACTTATTTCATCTTCCAGTTTTTTCTTTACCTCGGCTAATTTATTTATACCAAGCCGGTGCTGTTCGTGTTCAATTTTTATTTTGCTGATTGTAGTTCGCAGGTCAACAAGCTCATTCATTGAATCTTTAATTGCTTTATTCAACTCATTTAGCCGTGATTCATATTCTCTAAGTTCGTTTTCAATTCCGGATTTCATTTCTGTATTTCGTTGGAAGCGGTCTTCAGCTCGTTTGAAAAGTTCTCTCAGTCCGCTTTCAAACTCAATTAATTTTTTCTGGAACAAATCACTCTCAATACGCAGTTCCTTATTCTGAATCTGTTTTTCAATATTTTTTTCTTCTAATGCTGAAATATCATTTGCAATCAATTCACGCTGTTCATTAATCGTTGTCAATAATTCTTCAATTGATTCAGTCTCAGTCTTACGTATAGTTAATATTTTATCTGTTTCATCTAGTGCAGATAATTTCTCAGTCAACGTCTGATCTTTTTCATTTACATCCTGCTCTTTTTTAATGAGCATCTGCTCGAGCAAGTTTTTCTTTTTATACATTTCTCCCATCTGTGTACTATAATTCCTGAACATATCCGCAAACCGTTTCTCAAACATGTTATTGCTCAAACCCATTTCTTCTTTTTTCAGTTCAAGCATCGGTACTTTTTCAACAAGTTGTTTATAATGTTCTTCCAGCTTTGTCCATGCTTCCTTTTCTGTTTTGATTTTTTCATTGAGATCTGTTTTTAATGAATCTTTTTCAGCAACTTCATTTTTCAGAATAAAAAGTTTAGCTTCAAGTGAATCTACTTCTCCAGTCAGCTCATTCAATCTTGTCATTTTGGAATTGAATGAATTTTCAACAGAAGACAACTCATTTGTTTTAGTTGCCAGCTCTTCAAGTATAAGTTTGTTCTTGAATGAGATTTCGTTTAGCCATCCGGATTTTGCATCATACTCTTTATTCAACTCAGCAAATTGAATTTCCTTTGTGGAGAGATTATTGTTTAAATCTGAAATTAATTCCTTCTTGAGAGATTCAGCCTGGAGAAGCTGTTCAATTGATTCCCTGATTATTCTTTCTTCCTCTTTTAATGCTTTTATTACACCCTTTGTTGTGCTTGTTTCTTTTTCAGTTTCATTCAGCTCTGTAGTTTTTAGTTCAGGATAATCCAATTCGGAATTCGACAGAAATTTTTCATTCTTCAGCAGCTCGGCTGTTCTATTCAGCTCATCAGTAATTTTATTTTTTTCTTCTTTAAGTGAACGAATAGATTGGTCCAGTTCAGCGAAAATACGTTTTTTAATATCAATTGATTCCAGAAGCTTCTGTTCTTCGATTGCAATTGCAGAAAGATTTACTTCTGTAACGTTTTCAAAATTTGGATTTTTTTGTTCAACTTTTTCTTCAATTTCCTTTAGAGCTTTTTCACGAAGACTAACTCTATTCTGTAATTCAATTTCCCGGTCAGTCAGCTGCTTTATTCTTTGTTTAATCTCTAACAAACTCTTTTTTTCTTCTTCTTTCAGTACGGCAATCCTGTTGTTGAAATTCTTCATCTGTTCATGAGAAAATTGATTTCTTATTGCATCGAGATTTTGAACTTCTTCCTTTTTCTTTTTTATTTCTGCTTTTAGATCCTGATCCATTTCACCGACCTCAAGAACCCGTGTATAAATTTCTCTGAATCTTGTTTCCATTTCCACAGTTTCTTTTTCAAGCTCCGATTTTCTTTTTTCTGCCAGCTCTATTTCTTTTTGTACACGGAGTTTTATAGTCAGATCATTATTCAAATCGCTGTTCTTTTGTGTAGTTTCGTTTTCATAAGGAATATTATTTAAAGCGTTTACATTTTTTTGTTCAATAAATTTCATCTCTCTTAACTGCCTGATTTCATTGGAGAGTTTTTGAATGTGGTTATTGAGT
>JANWIS010000126.1 GCA_025449775.1 Ignavibacteriaceae bacterium | reverse complement strand
TGTAAGCATTTGCACCTATACCGGTATCCATAAAGAGATTAGTAATATCTTTTAACCGGCACAAGTTTTTATTCAGAAGATATTCGCTTTCACCGGAACGAAAAATTCTTCTGGTGATAGTAACGTCGGTATATTCGGTGGGAAGAATGCCTTTTGTATTTTCTATTATCAGTGAAACTTCAGCCATGCCCATCGGCTTCCGTGTTGAAGTTCCGTTGAAGATAACATTTTCCATTTTATCACTTCGCAAGGTGCTGCTTCTCTGTTCACCAAGACACCATCTTATTGCATCAACAATATTTGTTTTACCGCAGCCGTTTGGTCCGACGATAGATGTTACACCATCATTAAACTTTATTGGAGTTTTCTGTGCAAACGATTTGAACCCGAATATTTCAAGTCTTGATAGATACAATCTTATCCTTTAATAAAGATTATACTGTTTAAATGTAAATAGAAGATATTGAACTGTTGAGCTTTCCAGTTCAAAGTAAAATAAAACAATTCCGGTTACCGCGAGAAAAAATATGCTGCAATAGAAATAAATAGTTCCCGGGTTTGAATCAAACAATACATAAATGCCTTTCATCATCCTGTAAAATATCCACAAGATTACCAGAACAAGAACTAAGTAAATGTATAAATTAATTGTGCCCGTTAGCAGGACCCGGTACAGTACTATTCCAACAGGTATAAGCAAAACTACGGGAAGTAATGCCCAGATGACTGTGAAGTAAATACTATTTATGTAAACACGTGTCCTGACAAAAAATGATGCTGTTTTAATAAACAGAGTAATGACAACAAATAGCACAACGTTAAATAATGTGAGCCAGAGTAAAGATAAAATAGGGTGCCACGCAAGGTAGGTTAAAGTTTTTATAAGAACCGGGCTTGCGAACGTGAGAACAATATTCTCAAAAAACAGGCTTGTCTTTAGATGGAAAAGAATATTTCCGACCACCAATGCAACTACACCGGCAATAATTAAACCGAGCAAGGTTGTATGATATGCAGAAATTATTCTCTGGTCTCGTACGTCGGAGAAAAAGTTGTACGGACGAAGTAATGCCCTGGATGCATCTTCCCGGAATTTTCTGCCGGAGTTCACGAGTATTCCCATAAATATTGCAATCATCAAACCGAATAAAATAAATATCATCGGTGAATCATCTTTTTTGCTTCCGATGGGAATTGTTACTTTCTCAAGGTTATTGAGCTTTGCAAAAACAACTTTATAGCTTATCCTGTTTTTAGATCTGTTTTCATCCAGTAAACCGATACGATACAAATTGCTTTCGTTATCACCGCAAATTAAAGATGAATAATCACCCCGAAAATCTATAAACGAATTGATGAAAAACGCAGGTATTCGGTTCTGTGAAACATAAGTAAGTATCTGATCATAAAATTTTGCCTGAGCTTCGAATGAATATTCATTAACATAACCGTCCGACCCACCTATATTTACAGGATAAGTTACTGATGAAAAGAATATTTTCCCAGTACCGAAATTATTCTGCAGCTCCTTTATTTCTGCATCTGAATTCATTATATCTTCAGCAATGATTTCAAATCCGTACAGATCAAGTTTCTCTACTTCTTTAAATTTATGTCCGGTGAAAGATGCATAAGTGAGCAAATTGCTTTTTTCTTTTGTAAGAATTGCAAGGGTTGAAAGTAAAGATATGTGTTCATCAAGGTCGGCAAGATATGATTCACCAAAACCAATTCCTGCAAGTGATGAATATTCACCATAAAAATTAATATAGTTAATTATAAAATCTTTTCCCCTGTTGACAAGGCTTTGGTCCTCGGCAATCATAGCCGGGATTCCACTTATTGGAATTTCCATAAAAGCCAACAGCCCGTACTCTTCACAGAGTTTTAGGAAATACGGATGAATTGTGTTTTTTGCAAAACGTACACTGTTAAATCCGGAATCTTTAATCAGCGTAATATCTTTTTCCATCTGATCATAAGTGAGAAGTCTGCCGTAAATTTTGTTTGAAGGATAATATGTTACACCATTCAATACAAAATCACTTCCATTTAGTTTGATTGATTCTTTTCCGGAATAAAGATTATAAAGTGCCACAGATTTCTGCGTAACATCTATTATTGAATCTCCGGAAAGCAATTCAAATCTTAAAATATATGAAGAAGGAATTTCAGTCGACCAATAAACAGGTGCTTTAATATTAATTTTCTGCGAAATGTTAATATCCTTATTCTTTCCAAGATTAAATTTGAAACCAGGCAGTGAATTATTTATTTCACCTATTTCATCGATCAAAGAAATTTTCAATGAATATTCTAACGGCTTATTGTTTCTTCCCGATAATTCTATCACTTTATTATTCTTAACAATCGATTCGATCTCGAGTGTGGCATTCTTATAGTCAGAGGAAAAAGATTTTTTTATACTTTGTTTGGAGATATAAATATCAGGTTTCAGATGAATGTAAACATCACTTACAATACCTCCGAAGTTTTTCGGAAATAAAAATCTCTGTTTCTGCGGTATCGTGTTTTTAGAATCAAGCTTGTATTTTAATTTCACTGAAAGCAGATTCGGTTTATCACTGTGAAGTATGTCTCTTGGAAGTTCAATTCTGAAAGGATATTCACCGCCGCTATGCCGGTAAATAATAATGTTATTAAGTGATATGTCAGCAGTATAGCTTATCTAGAAAAATATTAATTCAGATGTATTATGTGCGATTTGAGATTTTGTTAGAGTAAACTCTTTTTCAAAAATCAATTCTGTTTCGCCTTCAAAAATTGAAGGAACATTAATTTCTACACTGGTAACTTCCTCTTCATCAGTAGTTCGGACAGTCCATTTTCCATTAAGAGGAATTATTGAACGAGTTTCAGTAATATCGAAGAACATATTATCTGATGAACGCATCTGGTAACCCGGAACAGCCTTGAACTTGATCTGGCTAAACGAATATTGCTGGGAAAAAAATATGAAAGATGTTATTAAAATCAGTGCTTTGAAGAGGAAGGTTAACATCCGGTAAGCGAATCCTTTGAAAATTTATTAAAAAACGCACAAATATACGATAGAATTGCAGGGAAATCAATCATAAAGTGAAAGAATCACCATAATAAATTCTTCTTCAACAAAACTTTAATCAAGCTGAGGCAATGATGCTCAGAAAAGAATCTGCTTTAAGACAAGCACCACCGACAAGTGCACCATCAATATCTTTTTGTGAAAGCAGTTCACCGGAATTTTCCGGCTTTACACTTCCGCCATATTGAATAACAAGATTTTCTCCAACAGAGGATGAATATTTTTTTGCAACAGATTCACGAATGAATAAATGAACTTCCTGTGCTTGTAGCGGAGTTGCAGTTTTTCCTGTGCCGATTGCCCAAACAGGTTCATATGCAATTGTTATTCTTTTTATTTCTTCAGAAGTAATTCCATCCAATCCTTTATTTAACTGGTTTGAAATTACTTGAATTGTTTGACCATTTTCTCTGTTTTCAAGCAATTCACCAATGCAGAAGATTGGTTTTAAATCATTTGAAAGGGCTGCTTTTAATTTTTTATTTATGAGTTCATCAGGTTCGTTAAAGATAACTCGTCTTTCCGAATGACCAATTATGACATACTCACATCCAACTGATTTCAACATTTCAGCTGAAACTTCCCCGGTAAAAGCTCCGCTCTCTTCAAAATACATATTCTGTGCACCGAGTTTTACATTAGTATTTTTAATCAATGAATTTACTTCAAATAAAGATGTAAATGGCGGACAAAGTATTAATTCAACCTTGCTTTCCTTCCCCAATCCGTTAAGTATCTCCGAGACAAGCTTTTGGGACTGATGCAAGTTCATATTCATTTTCCAATTACCGACAATAACTTTTCTTCGCATAATTTCCTCAGTGGTTATCAAAAAATTGATGACAAAATTAAGTAATTATTTATGGCTTTGCATATTTTTCAACAAATATCAATTGTCATTTTGAAATCTAAATCAAATTGTATTTACTGATTTTCACCAAATAACTTAGAACGCTTTTTACTATTTTAACACAAAAATTTCAGCAAAATAATTAACCGGTATTATGTTTACGGCTTCAAAAAATACAGCTGTTGTTGCATTAAGCGGAGGGATGGATAGCTGTGTGACTGCAGCAATTGCAAATCAAGGTTTCCAAGTTGCATTTGCTCATGTTAATTATGGTCAGAAGACCGAGAGTAGAGAATTAAAAGCTTTTAATGATATAGCAGACTATTATAAAGTAAAAGAAAGACTCATAATAGATTTCAATCATCTTTCAAAAATAGGAAGCTCATCATTAACAGATAAAAAAATTTCAGTTTCAAAAGCTGATTTAAACAATAAAGAAATTCCGACATCTTATGTACCATTCAGGAATGCAAATATTCTTTCTGCATGTGTCAGCTGGGCTGAAGTTTTAAAGGCAAAAGCTGTTTTCATCGGAGCTGTTTTTGAAGATTCCTCTGGTTATCCCGATTGCCGGCCGGAATTTTTCGAGGTCTTTGAACAGATGGTTGATCTTGGATCAAAGCCCGGAACAAATATTCAAATTTTAACTCCGGTCATTAATTTTTCAAAAGCAGAAATAATTATGAAAGGAATGGAACTGAATGCACCGATTCATCTAACATGGAGTTGTTACCAGAATGAAGACGAAGCTTGCGGCGTTTGCGACAGTTGTGCACTTCGTTTGAGAGGTTTCCAGAAAGCCGGACTGGAAGATCCAATCAGTTACAAAACTAAACCAAACTATTTAGATGTATTTAACTAATCCTAAAAAGATATGAAGAACAAAATAAAAATACTCGAGACATTCAAAAACGAATTTTCCGAAAGGGATTATACAATCGTTCATAAAGCACCCGAGTTCACATCGCTTTGTCCTAAAACAGGTCAGCCTGATTTCGGTACTATTACTATTGAATATGTGCCGGACAAACTCTGTATTGAACTAAAATCATTGAAACTCTATCTCAATTCTTATCGCAACGACGGATTGTTTTATGAAAGTGCAACGAATAAAATTTTAAATGACCTGGTTGCTACATGCAAACCGCGTTATATGTTAATCACCGCTGAGTTTAATGTCAGAGGCGGAATCTCCTCAATCATCGAAGCCGAATTTTACAGTGATAAATTTAATAAGTAACAACTTTTCGAAACCCTGTCTTTTAAAAAGTAAAATTTGAAACCTGAGATAAAGAAAATATTTCAATTAAAACGTGATGAACTTTTTACAGCAAATACCAAGCAGGCAGATGCTCTAAAGTTCAGCAAAGAATATAGCTTGTTGACCGAAGAATTTATTCGTGCAATTGCAGGAGCTGAGAAAATTAATTTTGTTGTTTCATCAGCCGGCAGCTTTAGCAGAAGAGAGCTTTCACCCTGTTCAGATATCGATATTATTTTTATAGCTGAATCAGTTGAAGAAAATGCCAAAGAAATTTCTGATTTAGTTACAAAATTCTGGGATAATGGTTTGGAGGTTTCTCATACAGTAAGAGATTTTTCTGATATTCAAAAATATTTATTGTCTGACCTTCATACTTTTACCCAGCTTTTCGAAACACGTTATTTGCTCGGCTCGGAAAAAATTTATACCAACTGGAATAAAGAACTTCTTAAAACTCTTAAAGATCATGTTAAAGCTGATCTGATAAAAAGATTAATCGATGACAGTGACCAGAGATATAAAAAATTCGGGGACTCACCCAAAATACTTGAGCCGAATGTAAAGCTCTCTGCAGGAGGATTGAGAGATCTGCAGGTAGTTGAGTGGATGTTTATTTTTTCAAGAGGTGAAATGCTTCACAAACAGCAGGAAGCAACAGAGACCGAAACCTTTTTAAAAATTATTAACCAGAATAAAATTACATCAAGTGATGAATGCAACCGGCTGCTAAGCAGTTACAAGCTGATTCTTTCTGTGAGAAACTTAATGCACCTGGAATCAGAACAAAAAAATGACCGGTTTGAATTTAATGAGCAGATAAGGATTGCAAAAATTTTTGGTTATGACGAAGATTTGCTGACAGATTTTATGAAAATCTATTTTAATTCGGCAGTTATACTAAATCGTTTTTCAAAATCGATGGCAAAAAAATTCTATGAAGATACTCTTACTGCATTACCAGATTCCTTATCAATTCCCCTTGATGATGATTTCGAGTTAAAAGGAAAAGTGATTTCGATACGTAACAATTCCCAGTTAAAAATGTCGGATGTTCTTCGTGGATTTTATTACCGTGGACTTTATTCAGCCCGGTTTGATGAATCCCTCAGGGCAGTGATAATAGATAGATTTGAAAATTCTGACAGGGATCAAACACAAGAAAGTGAATCTTCAGTTTTTTTCAGAGAAATACTCAAACTGCCTTCAAATGTTGGTCAAACACTTTATGTAATGAATGAACTCGGTGTTCTCGGTGCGTTCCTTCCTGAGTTTAAAGAGCTGAACGGTTTTCTGCAACACGGAGTTTATCATTCATACACAGCCGATGAACATACTCTCATTGCCATTCAAAATGTGGAAAAGCTGGCAAATGAGAATAGCCAGCTTGGGAAAATATTTAATAATCTTAAAGACAAAGAAAAATTATTTATCGGACTTCTGCTTCATGATATTGCAAAGCCAATTAATATCAGTGGTCACGAAATTATCGGTGCCGAACTTGCATCATCAATTATGTACCGGATGGGTTACAGCGATGTTGAAATTAATACCGTATCATTTCTTGTTTACAACCACCTTGTTATGGAACGTACTGCTTTCAGAAGAAATCTTAACGACCCTGAAACACTCAATAATTTTACATCAAGATTCAATTCAATAGAAGAGCTTGAACAACTTTATCTTTTAACGTATGCAGATCTTTCTGCTGTAAACCCGGTTGTCTGGACGAACTGGAAAAGTGAACTGCTTGCAGAACTTTACAGAAAAACAAGAGCAATGCTCGAGGAACAGATTTCCGGTGAAGAATTACTTTTCTCAACAACCTATTCTGTCCCGGAAGAAATAAGCAGACATTCACCTCATTTACCGGAAGCTCATATTAAAGATCATATAGATTCGATAGATGACATCTCTTATTCACATCATTTTACAGCGGGAGAAATTGCAAGACATATTGAAGAGATAAACAAAGGTAATTCAATCTCAGTTTTATTTTCTGAATCGAATGGTTATACAGGAATAAGTGTTATTACAAAAGATTTTCCGTCACTACTTTCAAAGTTATGCGGTGTACTGGCAATAAATGATATAAACATACACGATGCTAAAATTTTTACAGGTAAAGATGGGATTGTAATTGACAGCTTCAATGTGACCGACTTCCGTTCGCATAAAAAGCTCGAACAAGAAAAGTTTGCAAAAATAAAAGACGACATGAATCTGGCTGTTGACGGACATTTACAGATTGGCAAAGAAGTTGCTTCATTAAAAACAAAATGGTGGAGATTAGAAAACAAACTATTCAAGAAAAAAGGAAATGTTAAAATTGCATTTGAAAATCATGAAAAGTTTACCATTATTGATGTTCATTCGCCCGATCGTCTCGGTTTTCTTTATAATGTAACAAGCAAAATGAATGAACTGGGTTTAAATATTTTTTTCGCAAAAATTTTAACACAAGGTGATGAAATAATCGATGCATTTTATGTTCTCGACAGGAATGGCAAAAAGATTTCTCCGAATGATTATGAGTTCATCAAGAGTGAATTAACTTCTGCAATATCAAAATTATTATAGGATAAAAATTGAGCAATTCAGATAAACAAAAACCAATCGGAGTTTTCGATTCAGGAATCGGAGGTTTAACAGTTGTAAAAAGATTAGCTTCGACTCTTCCAAAAGAAAATATTATTTACTTCGGTGATACAGCAAGAGTTCCTTATGGTTCAAAATCCAATTCCACAGTGACTGAATACTCAATACAGAATTCAAGATTTCTGCTTAATAAAAATGTAAAAGCAATAATTGTAGCATGCAATACTGCATCCTCAATTGCGATTCCTGAATTAAGAAAAATTTTTGACATTCCAATCATCGGGATGATAGAACCCGGTTCGAAAATGGCTTTGGAAAAAAGTCGTAATAAAAAAATTGGTGTCATCGGTACACGAGCAACAGTTGGGAACATGGCTTATTCATCTGAAATAAAAAGGATGAATAAAAATGCAATTGTATTTGAAAAGTCGTGCCCGCTTTTTGTTCCTATTGCTGAAGAAGGATGGATTGAACACCGTGCAACTTTTGAAATAGCTGAAGAATACTTACATGAATTTCGTGATTTAGGAATTGATACACTAGTGCTTGGTTGCACCCATTACCCGATACTTGCCGAAGTAATTCAAAAGGTTATTGGTTCAAACGTAATGCTTATTGATTCTGGAGTAGCTTCTTCAGAACTCATTAAGAGTGAGCTTGAAAAATCAGACTTGATTTCTGATGCTGAAACTGATGGCGAGCATGAATATTATGTAAGCGATATTCCTGTAAAGTTCAAAGAAGTGGCTGAGCTGTTTCTAGGTAAGCAAATCGATCACGTGCATAAAGTAGATCTTGAAATGCTGACTTTAGAAAATTAAATCTCCTTTATCTTTCCTTCAAAAAGTTTTGCAAGAATTTTCCTGTCAGTTGTCTTTGTAAGAGCAAGCATTAATTTTATTCTAGCCTTCTGTCCGTTAAGGTAATCAGTAAAAATAACTCCAAGATTATGAAGATGTTTTCCTCCTCCAGGATAACTGTAAATGTCATCCGTTTCTCCGGCAGGACATCTTGAAACCAGTACAACAGGAATATTTTTTTTAATTACGTACTCAACACCTTTAAAAGCCAAAGGAGGAACATTACCAATACCTAAGGCTTCAATAACCAACCCTTCTGCACCGGAATCTGCCGAATGCCTGAAAAATTTTTCATCCATTCCTGCATATACAGTCAGGAGATCTACTTTAGGATTAATTTTTTCTGTTCTGATCGTTTCAAGATACTTGGGCATTCTGTTATAAATTACTTTTCCATTCCTTACAAACCCGAGAAAACCAAAATCAAGACTTTGAAAAGTTTCAAACTCATTTGAAAATATTTTGGTTACTTCGCTTGCAGCATTAAGTTCACCATTCATGCAGACTAGTACACCTTTATTCTTTGAGCTCTCACTTAAGCAAACCCGTATTGAATCCACAAGGTTTTTAGGACCATCCCAATTCCGTTCAGAGCTGTTTTTCATAGATCCGGTAAACACAATTGGTATATTTGAGTTGATTGTTAAATCAATAAGGGAAGCAGTTTCTTCAAGTGTATCTGTTCCGTGAGTTATAATTACTCCATCAAAATTGTTTTTAGATAATTTTCTTTTCAACTTTCTGGAAAGATCAATCATTATTTCCGGAGTGACATGAGGTCCCGGATATTTTCCAAAATCATAGCTGGAAATATTAGCCAGCTCGTTCGCCTCGGGTATTTTTTTCAATAATTCTTTTCCCGAAAACCGTGGAATTGCACCACCAGTATTTTTCTTATCAATTTTCATTGAAAAGGTGCCGCCTGTAAAAACAATTAAAATATTTTTCTTTTTTTTCACCATATTCTCGGGTATTATTAATTAAGATTCAGTTATAAAAGTTAAAATAATTTTAAGAAAATGCCATTTAACTACTTTCACTGCTAATATACCCTTAATTAGCTTGATGATGATTCTTCGTTAGACTAACTTTCAAGAAAAAAAATGAGGTAATCATGTTGATGGTAGAAGATGTTGATTTAACACCAAACCCTCAGGCATTAAAATTTATCCTGAATAAAAAACTGCTAAATTTTGAAACAAGACAATATCCTGATAAAAATTCTGCTAAGAATGACCCGTTTGCATCAGGAATATTTAGTTTAAACGGAGTTGTTTCTGTGTTCTACATGGATAAGTTTGTTACAATTGAAAAATCTCCTGATACTAACTGGGGACAAATCCAAAGACCGTTCATAGATTTCTTAAAATCATTCGACCCAAGTGTAATTCCTGAAGAAACAATAACAGCACCAACCGTTGATGAAGAAAATGAATTGTTAAAAAAAATTAATGCCTTGCTTGATCAGAAAGTAAGACCAGCACTTGCCGGAGATGGTGGTGGATTACAGGTTTTGGGAGTCGATGGATACACAGTAAAAATCCGTTACCAGGGTGCTTGCGGCAGCTGCCCAAGTTCTATATCAGGGACACTTATGGCAATTGAAGGTTTGCTGAGAAGAGATATAAATCCATCAATCGAAGTTGTCGCTGCTTAAAATAATTTAATTTCTTATGTTAAAGATTCGTTCCGGCTAACTTCCATTTCCATTTTTACTTAGACTGCGTTATAAATAATCTCACTGGCAAATGAACAGAGAACTATTTTTTGCTTCGGAAGATTTTTGGGGAATAAAGATTGAAGTACTCAGTTCCCGTATTGGTTTAAGAAAAATTCTGATAAATAAAAATCAAGAATCTGGAAAACTTGCCGGTGTAACTCAAATATCTTCTGAAGATGATAGGATGTTACAAGCCTTCATACAGCTGAGAGAATATTTTCTACTGCAAAGAAAAGTATTTACTCTCCCTTTG
>JANWIS010000125.1 GCA_025449775.1 Ignavibacteriaceae bacterium | reverse complement strand
GATAATTTAAATTCAATCAATCCTGAAGACACATTGGATTTCTGTTTATCTCCGATCGGTGGAACTTTTTGTACTGAAGGAAATTTAAATCATCGTGCATTTTCTGTTGTATCAACTGACTCATCAACTCTTTATGTCGGTACTGCAAATGGAATTAACAAATCAACTGACAATGGAATAAGCTGGGAAAAATTCAATCATCAAAACCAGGATGAACCTATAAGCGGAAATTTTATTACTGCACTCGGATACAACTCATTAAATAATACTATTTGGGCAGCAAGCTGGAAAGCAGAAGATCCGGCAGAGTTTTATGCAATCAGTTCATCAACTGATGCCGGAACAACCTGGAAAACTTTTTTAGATGAAGAGAGAGCTCACAACTTTGGATTTAAAAATATTGAAGTTCTTGCTTTGACCGACAACGGTGCTTTCAGAACTTCAAACCAGGGAAACACATGGATTTTACCAAATAATATTGTTGATGGAGAATCAGGTGTGTCTTTAAAAACAAATGTTTTCTACAGTGCTTCTTCAGAAACAAATGATGTTTGGCTTGGTTCAGCAGATGGTTTAGTACGAATTAGAGAAACAGGATTCTGGACTGGTGACTGGAAAATTTATTTTGCTTCACAGCCATTAAACTCTGACCGTGAAACTTATTGCTATCCTAATCCGTTTTCACCAAGACTTGAACAGTTGAAAATTAAATACAGCACTGGTGGAACAGAAGCTTCAGTTACAATAAGAGTTTATGATTTCGGAATGAACTACGTTAAAACTATAATTCAAAATGCATCACGCAGCAGAACACTTGAAGGTGTTCCTGAATTCTGGGATGGAACAGATGATAACGGAAACTTTCTGCCAAACGGAGTTTATTTCTATCGCGTTGAAGTAAATGATGAAGAACCTCTTTTCGGAAAAATAATTTATATGCGGTGATTTGAAAAAACTTATTGTCATATTGTTTTTACCCCTGAGGACCTTTTTGATTGCTCAGCCTGAATTCACAGAGATGTCAGTAAAACCCGGTTCATTCAGCAGAATAGGATTTGGGGCAAGAGGAATCGGGATGGGAAATGCTGTTTCATCAATTACAGAAGGCGAGCTTGTCTCCTATTACAACCCGGCAATCACACCATTTCAGGAAAATAATTCTTTCCAGGCTGGATATTCTTTTCTTACACTTGACAGGTCGCTGAACTTTTTAAGTTATACAAGAAAGTTTGATTTTTATTCTACAAAAGACACTGTTACAGAAAACAGGAAACCAAAAACAACTGCAGGTTTAAGCATAGGTGTTATAAACTCCGGAGTTAGAAAAATCGATGGAAGAGACAACAATGGTTTACCAACTGGTGAATTATCAACTTCTGAAAATCAATTTTTTATGGGTCTTGCAGCAAGAATATCAGAAAAAATATCTATAGGTCTGTCAATTAAATTTTTCTACTACAGTCTTTATGAAGAAATAAGTGCGAATAGTATGGGTTTTGATGTTGGTGCTTTGTATAGAATAAATGATAATTTTAATGTGTCTTTAGTTGTTGCAGATATTAACAGCAAGTACAAGTGGGATACTGCACCGGTTTATGAACAGAATGGAATAGTCAGTGAAGATAAATTTCCGAATCTTAGAAAAGTTGGTATAAGCTACAGGAATAAAGAAATCGGAATTCTTGGTTCAATCGAGTTTGAAAACAGTAATGCTGAAACAAATATTTTACGTGCAGGAATCGAGTATAATATTTACGATCAGTTTTTTATCCGTGGAGGTGTTGATCAGTTCAATGTGAATAATACCGATTGGCCGGTGAAACCTGCTTTGGGCTTTTCATTCTTTAAAGCATTCAATACTTTAGTAGTGGGTGTTGATTATGCTTTCCAGCTTGAACAATATTCAAGTTCTGACAGGCATATTGTAAGTGTTAATTTTAATTTTTAAAGTCATGCTGAACTTGTTTCAGCATCAATTATTCATTCATCTAAGATTCCGAAATAAATTCGGAATGACATTAATATGAAAAAATTATTTATAACCTTTTTATTATTGAGTTCGATTACACTTGCACAATCTGCAGGTAATTCCGGATTGTCATTTCTTAAATTCGGATTTGGTGCTCGTAACATTGCAATGGGAGATGCTGGTTCATCAGCATCCAATGATCTTTCAGCATTATTTTATAATCCATCCCGGCTTGTTTCATCAGAACAGAACGAAGTTATGTTTATGCACAGTGAATGGATTCAGGATGTTCGCAGTGAAGTTGGCGGAATAAAATGGAATATGTTCAGTCTTCCATGGGCTGTTGGATTTAATGTTACATCGGTGAATGATATTGAAGTACGCGAAAGACCGGGTGAACCGATCTCAACATTTAATGCGAACTATTTTTTTGGAAGCTTATCATCCGGTTTTAATGTAATTAATAATCTGGATTTCGGAATCACATTTAAATATTTGTATGAAGGATTGCTTAATGATGAATCGAGCGGATATGGTTTTGATTTTGGCTTGAATTATTCAACACCGATTGAAGGATTGACTGCTTCGACTGTTATAAAAAATGTCGGCTCTATGAGTGCATTAAGAGAAGAAGAAACAAAACTTCCTGCAGATTTCCGGCTCGGTGGCGCTTACAATTTTAATTTAGAAACTGCCAGACTTGATTTCATAATTGCAGGTGAATTTCAAAAATATCTTAATACAGATGATGTTCACATAAATGGCGGCGGAGAAATTATTTATAACCAGACTTTTGCAGGACGAATCGGCTACCAAACTGGTTATGAAGCAAGAGGATTTACAGGCGGAGTAGGAATTATGTGGAATAATTTACGTTTCGATTATGCTTATATGCCGTTCTCGCTAGGACTAGGAAATGCAAACCTGTTTTCAATTCAATTTAAATTCTGATATTAAAACTTTCCTGCTAATTCTCCGGTTCCTCAATTACTTCGAATATCGAAACAGTATTTTGAATAATAATGTCTATGTATTTGTAATCATTAATATAGAATCTTAAAGTGTTCTGTTCGCCTTTTGGAGTGAAGGTTTCCATCGGGTCAATTTTAATGTTGTTCAATTCTTCTTTATACTGATTTAATATTTTCCATAAGGTCTTAAATACCTGTCCTACATTTGATTTATAACTTGTTCCCCAGTCCTTTGCAACTCTTACAACTATTTCATTTTTGAAGAAAATAATTCCGATTGTGTTGTCATTCTTATCTGTTATGTACATATTGCCTTCATCATCCTCGATCACGTTCAGGTCAGAACCAATCAAATCCCATACAAGCTTAGCATTCATCCCGAGTTCAATATCTGTTCCGCGAAGATTGAGTGACTGAGTCTGAGCAATACTAATGAATGATAAAGTCAGTACTAAAAAAACTATTTTCATTTTTACTCCAGTTGAAAAAATTTATAATTGAAATTTAAGGAAGAGCAATTACTTAGCCAAAGAAAAATACTTTACGTTATTCAATAAGATTACTTCATCAGTAACATTTTCTTTGTCTCGGAGTAATTGTCTGCTTTAAGCTGGTAGAAATAAACTCCGCTTGGTAATTCATTTCCGTTGAATTCAACTTCGTAAGTGCCTGATTGTTTTTCTTCGTTAAAGAGAGTTGCAATTTCATTTCCTAAAACATCATAAACTTTTAATTGAACGAATGATGAAGTTAGAATTGAATATTTTATCTTCGTAATAGGGTTAAATGGATTTGGATAGTTTTGGGATAATGAAAAACCAGTTGGAATATTTAATTGAGTCGGATCAACGCTCACAATTATATAATAAATGAAAACACGTTGTGTTATCAAACCTAAATTGAATCCATCCGGGTTATTGATTAATATAACATTGTCTCCCGCCTCCCAATTTAATCCATTCCACAATTCACAATACCCACTCTCCAAGTATTTATCATAATAGGTAAAATGTTTCCTTACTGCATTCAACCAATTATTGCCATTCCAAGTAAAAAATGTTTGTTCAATTTGGTTACCGTACTCATCATTAGTTACCTTAATCATTTCATAATTTTCCCACTTACTCCCTGTCCAAATTTTAGCAATTCCCTGTTCAAAATATTGCGTGGTATCATTATAGGTCAATATACTCTTTAGGTTATCCACCCAGTTCTGTCCATCCCAATTTTGCATTAATAAAGAATCTTTCAAGTTTTCACTTGAATAATAGAAGGTAATTAAATGTCCATTTTCCCATTGATTATTTTCCCAGAATTTTGTTAATGATGTATGTTCATTTCCATTTATATCATAGGTGGTTTCTTCTCTAGTATTATTTTGCCAATTGCTGTTCAAATAATCCTGTAAGGTTAATATAGTGAGTTGATTCTCTCCGTTGTATTCATATAATAATTGTGATGAAGTATCCCAGACAGAATTATTAAAATAGAAATCAATTATTCTCTCAAAATTACCAGTGACATCATAAAAGTATTCTTTTTTCCAAACACTGTACCATTCATCGTTTATTTTTAGAAAACCAATCATCCAGGTCATTCTGACGTTATTATCATAATCGAAAATACATTTTAATATGTCTCCTTGTGCACTAGTGGAAATCAAAGTATCAATTAGGAGACTTTTATCAACTTGAACCTTAGCCTTTACTTTATTTAAAATACTGGCTAATTGCTGTTTTAATTGTTGAGCCGGTTCATCAGTACTTTGTAATAAGAATTGATTCAAAAATATTTTTGTTTTTTCAGATGGCAATGTGCTTTGCGGATAGAGGATAGCGTTAGTTCCAAAAATGAAAAGTAATATTAGTAATAATTTTATTATCATTTCATTAACACCATTTTTTTCGTTTCAATATAACTTCCAGCTTTCAATTGGTAAAAATAAATTCCACTCGGAAGATTTCTTCCATCAAACTCAACTTCATAACTGCCTGCCGGTTTTTCTTCGTTGACGAGAGTTGCGATTTCATTTCCTAAAAGATCAAAAACTTTCAATGTAACAAGAGACCTCTCCCTTGTTCCCTCTCCTTGGTAAGGAGAGGGATAGGGTGAGGTTGGAATTGTAAATTTAATTTTCGTACTCGGGTTAAACGGATTTGGATAGTTCTGATAAAGTATAAAATTTTCCAAAACAGGAGTTTCATTTTTTATACCGGTGACAGGTGAAAGATCAATCGAATACATCGAACGCCCAAAAGTTGCAGCAATAAGTGTTCGTGTCGGATTGTGTAAAACCAAATCTGTTATTGGAGAGTTAGGAAGATTTTCGCCGAGGTAATTCCATTCATTTCCTAAACTATCTGAAACAAATACTCCGACATCAGTTCCCACAAATAATCTTTTTGTAGAATCAGGATCAACAATTAAATCATTAACGGGTGCATCGGGAAGGTTGGAAGAAATATCCTGCCAGCTTATTCCTGCATCTGTAGTTCTGAAAACATGAGGTAAATAATCGTCATATCTAAAACCTGATAAAGTTACATAAGCAATCATTGCATTATAAGGATCGACTGCCACTCGTGTAATCCATCTTACAGGAAGAGAAGTTGAAATCTTCGTCCAGTTTAATCCGCCGTTCAATGTTACCCAAACATTTCCGTCATCAGTTCCTACATAAACAACATTTGTATCGGAAGGTGCTGATGCAATTGTTGTAACAGTTCCATAAACCTGGTTTCCAGTTGGCGGACCGTTCGTTAAATCAGGACTTATAGCTGTCCATGAAACTGCTCTATTAGTCGATCTGTAAATTCTGTGAGTTCCGAGATAAAGTTTCGTTGGAGTTGATGCATCGATGATAAATGGTGTACTCCAGTTAAACCTGTCTGAACCAGAAACACCATTAAGTCCGTAATCAAAACTGTTTCCTCCATCAGTTGATCTTCCGAAACCTCCGTATTGCGATTCAGCATAAACAAAGTTGT
>JANWIS010000124.1 GCA_025449775.1 Ignavibacteriaceae bacterium | reverse complement strand
TTTATAGATCCATCTGCCGACAAGGATGATAAATCCAGGATGCAGTTTTATAAGCAACTTGCAGAGAAAGGACTCTTTCCTACAAACCTCGAACAGAAAGACAATGCCGGTCAATCTCAGAAAATAATTTTCCCCGGTGCAATAGTAAATTACCGCAGCCTTGAATATCCGTTGCAATTGTTAAAAAGTCGAATGGGGAGTTCTCCCGAACAAATGCTGAATAACGCAGTTGAAAATCTCGAATATGAAATCAGTAGTATACTCCGAAAAATTACTGTCGAGAAAGTAAAAAAAGTTGGATTCCTTCAGGGTCACGGAGAGTTTTCAGGTTTGCAAATAAGCGATGCTCAAACAGCGTTGTCAGAATTTTATACTGTAGATTCGGTAACTATAAACGGGCAATTAAATGCACTAAAAGATTTTTCTGCAATTATCATTGCAAGTCCACAGACTGCATTCGATGAAAAAGACAAATTCATTCTCGATCAATACATCATGAATGGAGGAAAAATTTTCTGGTTAATCGATCGGATGCAAATAAACATGGACAGCCTTTCTGCTTCCGGAACCAATATTGCCTTACCGATTGAACTTAATATAGAAGATATGCTCTTCAAATACGGGCTGAGAATTAACCCTGATCTATTACTCGATCTCCAGGCAGCACCTATTCCAATTGTAACAGGTTATGTCGGTAATCAGCCAAAACAACAACTCTTTCCGTGGTATTATTTTCCATTGCTGCAATCGGAAAGCAATCATCCTATCGTTAAAAATCTGAATGTTGTTAAAAGTGAGTTTGTAAGTTCTATTGATCCCATTGAGAGTGAAAATGTAAATAAAACAATTCTCGTTACAACAAGTAAATTCTCACGAATACAAATGACACCAGCTCGGGTGAGCCTGAATATTTTAAAAGATAAACCCGATCCGGAATTATTCAGTAAAAAATATATTCCTGTAGCTTACCTGCTTGAAGGGAATTTTACATCAAATTATGTAAAGCGAATTCCCGATCAACTGGCAACATCTCCCGAAATCGCATTTAAGGAGAAAAGTGTTTTAACAAGCATGATCGTTGTAAGCGATGCTGACATTATTTCGAATTATGTAAATAAAAAAGGAAATGTTTTTCCAATCGGATACGACAGGTTCACAGGACAAAATTATGGTAACAGGAATTTTCTACTCAATTGTGTAGACTACTTGTGTGATAACAAAGACATTCTAACCTTACGAAGTAAAGAATTCAAACTAAGACTTTTTGATGCAGCAAAGACTGAAAAAAAAGCATTCATTCAATATTTTAATTTATTGGCTCCTGCCATGCTGCTGTTAGTATTTGGGCTAACCTATAATATTCTCAGGAGAAAAAAATACGAGCAATAATACATGACAAAAAATAAAACTCTTTTCGTAGTACTATTTATATTTCTGTCAGTAACAGTTTATTTTGTAATCCGGCAATCAGGTTCAACGATAAAAGAAGAACTGAAAGATTTTGCAGTTAAAGATACAGCCTCAATAACAAAAATATTCATAGCCGACAGAAACGGAAACAGCATTACTCTTGAAAGAGAAAAGAATGGTGTCTGGAAATTGGAAAATAAGTATATCCCAAAATCTGATTTTTTAAAACTATTGCTGGATTGTATTTATAAAATTGACGTCAAAAACCGCGTTTCAAAAGCAGCATATAATAACGTTGTAAAAGAACTGGCTTCAACAGGAATTAAATGTGAAATTTATTTAGACTCTGAAAAAAAACCATTTAAAACCTATTATGTCGGAGGTCAGACAGAAGATGCACTCGGTACATTTATGATTTTAGAAAATTCATCCCTTCCTTTTATAACAGAGGTTCCCGGTTTTAATGGTTACCTGACACCACGGTATAGTGTTAGTTTGGATGCCTGGAGACAAACATCATTGTTTCAATTTGCATTGGGTGAAATTAAATCTGTTTCAGTAAAGTATACTAATTATCCGGAAAAATCATTTTCAATTCAGTCATCAAATGGATCTTATCATGTTACTTCATTAGCTGATAAAAAAATTCTGAAAAATACAGATTCTGTTTCCATTGAAAATTATCTGTCATTTTATACAAATGTTTTTTTTGAAAACTGGGACCGTGAAATGAGTGAATGGAGAAATGATACTCTTCTCAAATTCCCTCCCTCCATTACTGTTTCTGTTACAGATAATAATAACTATTTAAAAGAAGTCGATATCTATCCAATGCCTGTTTCATCTGCATCCCTTACTAAAGAAGACAATACGGGTAAACCTTTACAATATGATGTTGACAGGATGTATGGGTATGTAAGGCCTGAAAAGGAATTCGTTATTATCCAGCATTACACTTTTGACAAGCTCCTGAGACAGCTGAGTGATTTTGACGGTAATAGGCCAAAATAGCCAGTTTACAGTTAAAGTTTTAAACCTATTGTTGATAATTCATAAGTGCTGGTTTCACTATTTTACTTGGCTATTTACTGCGAATCATGTAGGTTTGTAGAATCGGCTTCCTGAATGGAAATTCTATTAAATCATTAAAATTCCGATAGCATTAACGAAGTATTAAAAATCAACAGAACAATGAAATTTATCGTTTCCAGTGGACTTTTACAGAAGCATTTGCAGCTGATTGGCGGGATATTAAACTCAAATAATCCCTTACCAATTTTAGATAATTTTTTATTTGTCGTCGATAAAGGAAATCTAAAAGTTTCTGCATCTGACAATGAATCAACAATTACAACTTCATTTTCAATTACAGATTCTAAAAACGGTGGCAAAATTGCTGTCCCCGCTAAAATTCTTTTAGATACTCTTAAAACTTTTTCAGAACAACCACTTACATTTCTTATCGATGAAAAAACTCATGGAATAGAAATTGTTTCTGATTATGGAAAATATAAACTTACCGGATTCGATGCCGAAGAGTATCCTAAAATTCCTGTAATTGATAAAGCAAAATCTTTTAAGATTAGTGCATCAGCTCTCCAGGATGCAATTAATAAATCACTCTTTGCAACCGGTAACGATGAATTGCGTCCTGTCATGTCAGGCGTTTTTTTCCAGCTCAGCAAGGATAATATAACATTCGTCGCTACCGATGCGCATAAAATGGTTCGCTACAGACGCAATGACCTTAACTCTACTAATGAAGGATCTTTCATTGTACCTAAAAAACCTCTTAATCTTTTAAAGAATGTTTTATTCGATCCGAATGAAACAGTGAATATCAGCCATAACGATAGCAATGCCTTTTTTGAAATCAATAATTTTTCACTGATATGTCGTTTGATCGACGGACGATATCCAAATTATGAAGCCGTAATTCCTGTCGACAATCCAAACAAACTTACCATTTCCCGTTCTGCATTACTTAATTCCGTAAGGCGCGTTTCCATATTTTCAAACAAGACTACTCACCAGGTTCGTTTAAAAATTACCGGCAGCGAACTTCAGATAAGTGCCGAAGATCTGGATTTTGCAAACGAAGCAAATGAAAGGTTATCCTGTCAGTTTGATGGCGAAGACATGGAAATAGGATTCAATGCCCGCTTCCTTAGTGAAATGCTGAGCAACCTTGATAGTGAAAATGTATCTGTAGAAATGTCTGCTCCTAATCGTGCAGGTATATTATTCCCGACTGAAAACAACGATACAAACGAGGATATTCTTATGCTCGTTATGCCTGTGATGTTAAACAATTAGTCAATTAGTGTATTAGTTGATTAGTTAATTGGCACTATTTCAATAAGCAATACTATAATATTTGCTTAGTGATTTTTTTGTTCTCGAAATTCACAGTCAAATCATTTAGGTTCATTCCGTCAAAATTACCGGAACTCATCATCAGGAAGACTGTTTTTCTATTGGTATTTGTTGAAAGTTCTTTCAACAATTCTGATGAATTATTATAAATTTTTATTCCCGGATTATTAAAAGCCTTCCAGATCATTTCTTCAGAAATTGGCTTCAGCTTTTTGTGCTCAACGGTATGAGGGTTAAAATAAACATATGCGGTATCAGATTCATCCATCGTTCCCGAATATTGCTCCAGGAAATTTTCGTTCAGGCTGCTGAACGTATGCAATTCCATGCATGCTACAAGATTCCAACCAGGATATTGATTTCTCACCGCATGAATGGTCGCCTTTAATTTCGATGGTGAATGAGCGAAGTCTTTATATACCGCAACATCAGAATTTTTTGAAATCAATTCAAGTCTGCGTGATGCACCCTTGAAACTGCTTATTGATTTGTAAAATAAATGATCGTTGATCCCAAGCTTATTACAAACTAGCCTCGCTCCTTCCATATTCAGAAGGTTATGGTCTCCAAAGACTGATAACGGAATTTTTCCATACTCAGTTAACAGGCTTGTAACTCCATCAACAATTTCATTAGCTGGAATATCGTATGGAATTTTTTCTGAATCCGTTGTTAAGCTGTTCACCAGTTTTTTTACTTCACTATCGGCAGAACAATAAATAAGAGTTCCCGAAGCCGGAATACATTCAGCAAATATTCTGAATTGATCAATGTAATTTTCATAAGTCGGAAATACATTAATATGATCCCAGGCTATTCCACTGATCAGTCCGATATCTGCTTTATACAAATGAAATTTCGGTCGTCGGTCAACAGGGGAGGATAAATATTCATCTCCTTCAAGAATTATTAAAGGAGCATCACTGAGGCGAACCATGGTATCAAAGCCATCGATCTTTGCTCCCACCATATAATCGAAGTCATAGTTAAGCAAACGAAGAACATGAAGGATCATGGCCGTAATTGTAGTCTTTCCATGACTACCACCAATTACTACTCTTTGCTTATTTTTTGCATGTTCATATAAAAATTCCGGGAAAGAAAATACAGGGATATTTAATTGCTGAGCACGAAGTAATTCAGGATTATCAGCACGGGCATGCATGCCCAGGATTACTCCATCGAGATCTGCAGTTATTCTTTCAGTAAACCATCCTTCCTTTCCAGGAAGCAACCCTGCAGCTGATAACCGCGAAAGTGAAGGTTCAAGAATTTCATCGTCTGAGCCGGATATTATATAGCCGTTCTGATGCAACGCAAGTGCCAGATTATGCATAGCTGCCCCGCCGATAGCTATAAAATGAAGTCGCTTCTTCATAGTTTTATATTAGTTATTCCCGAAGGTAGAAATTAGCTTACTTCTGCTTCAAAAAGTAAATATGATTTTTCACATCGTTACTAACATTCTATTTACTTAATTTGCAATGAATATCTGATGCTATGAAACTTTATACAATTAATACAGGGAATTTTAAACTCGATGGCGGAGCCATGTTTGGTGTAGTCCCGAAATCAATATGGAATAAAATAAATCCTGCCGATGAAAATAATATGTGCAACTGGGCAATGCGATGCCTGCTGGTAGAAGAGGGAAAAAGACTTGTGCTAATTGATAATGGACTTGGCGACAAGCAGGACTCAAAATTTTTCTCATATTATTTTTTGAATGGCTCTGATTCTCTTATCACTTCTTTAAAAAAATACGGCTTTACCACTGATGATATTACTGATGATTTCCTTACGCATCTTCACTTTGATCACTGTGGAGGTAGTGTTATATGGAATTCCAAAAAGGATGGCTATGAACTTGCTTTTAAAAATGCACAATACTGGAGCAATGAAAAACACTGGCAATGGGCAGTTCATCCCAACGCAAGGGAAAAAGCAAGTTTTTTGAAGGAGAATATTTTACCAATACAGGAAAGTGGACATTTAAAATTTTTAAAAGAAGGAGATAAATTATGGGAAGAATTTCAAATTACTATTGTTAATGGTCATACAGAAGCAATGATGCTGCCGGTTCTAAATTATAACGGGAAGCAAATTATTTATTGTGCAGACCTGATTCCTTCGGCCGGTCATTTACCTGTTTCCTATGTGATGGCTTATGATATGCGACCCTTGGTGACTCTTGAAGAAAAATCTCTTTTCTTAAAAGAAGCATTGAAAAATAATGCTACTTTGTTTTTTGAACACGACCTGGTTAACGAATGTTGTTCTATCGAACAAACTGAAAAGGGAATTCGTGTCAAAGATAAATTTCCTTTAACTGCTTTGTAATAATTTAGTAAATTTTAATTGAGTTAATTGGATAAAATTTGATTTTGAGTTTGCTTATAATTAAAACTATAATTCAACTATTTTTGCCCCCTGGCTTAAAAAATATATTTTACTTCTATAATCTTTAAATTCCGGTAAATTCCTGTTACCCTTATCATTTACCAGGATTAACCGTGCTTTCTTATTGTAATACGAAGAATCATTCAGTAAAGATTTTTTAATATAAATTATATCCGGTTGATTATTCATATTTAATAATTCAATGTCCGATTCTTTTTCTACTTCAGTAATTTTTGTATCTCCAATAAGAATCGAATTATTAGAAACAAATATTTTTCCAAAATGTTTTGAACTATTTACTGTATCCAGGCAGATCATAGCGCGCTTACTGAGTGGAATTCCCTCAGAATAACAATAACTATCAGAAATTTTAATTACTGATGTTGAATCAGAACTCTTAAACAAAAGCAGTGATTCATCCCGGATATTTACCTGCAGACTCATGGAATGTGTACTTGAAAAAAATATAATATTTTTTCTTTTCAAAGTTAAATAAGCAGAAAGGGTAAATGATGAGACTAATAAAATAACAAATACCTGGATGGAATATAAATAAACAACAGATATATTTTCCAAATAAATAATAAGTGACAATAAAATTGCATTTATAACTAAAAAGTCAAAAATATTTATTGAAATTCCTCCCCAGACTGATCCCGGCATGTTTTCAACAAATAATGCAGATGCATTAAGTAAATGAATAAGTTTTTGAATCACCCACCCTGCTTTTAAATAGACAAAATTAAATGGACTGATTAACAGAAGAATTATTCCGGCAAATATACCTGCAGTTGAAAGTGGGATAATAACAAGGTTTGCCGGAATAAAATAATTTGGAAACTGATGAAAATAATAAATGCTTAATGCGAAAGTTGCAAGTTGGGCTGCGATTGAGACTGCAATGAGTGCCCATGCCTTATCCAAAATAAAGTTTTTAAAATAAATACACTTATAAATTTTAGAATACAGATAAGCAATTCCACCTACAGCCAGGAAGGAAAGTTGAAGTCCGATATCAAATAACATTAATGGATCAAAGAATATAAAAATGCAAAAAGCAGAAAGTAAGAGTGAGTTATAAATATTCGAAGACCGGTTCATTGAACTTCCAATGAGAATGAATGAAAACATCATCGCGGAACGAATAACTGACGATGACAAGCCGGTAAGAATTGCATAAAACCACAATGTGAGTAGCAATAATATTATTCGGATTATTCTTGTTGACCGCTTTCTCTCCATGAATTTAAGCAAAACTGACAATGCAGTAAATATTAATCCGACATGCATCCCTGAAACTGATAAAATATGCAATGTACCGGATGCGGAAAATGCCTGCATGGTTTGACTATCAATTTCATCGTCGTAACCCAGCACCAATGCGGATAAGACAGCATACTCCTGGCCAGATAAACCTGCGTCTTTGTAAACTCTTAAAAATTTATCCCGAAGATTTTCCGAAATTCTTTCAAGATTAAACTTTTTATGCTCTACAAGTGTTCTCCACTCGTTTTGCCTGAGATGAACCTGGTGATAGATTCTTTTCAGTGAAGAATACTTCTTAAAATCGAATTGCCCGGGATTAAGAGGCGATTGGATCTCAATAAGATTACCTGTAAAAACAATTTTATCACCTGAACATAATTTGGCAGCGAGAGAATCATTTTTAAAATAAACATAACATTTACCTGTTGAACTGCTATACCTTCCGTTTTGCGAAACAGAAATAATTTCTACTATTGCACGGATTCTACCATTTTTATCAACCGGTGAATTACTGATTTTCCCAAGAAAGTAATTTACATTTTTGTAATTTGTAAAATGTAATTCGGATTTTCGTTGATCTTTTATATCGGTTAAACTATATCCCAGAACAAAAAAAGTTATTTGCAGTAAGATTCCAATATAAAACCGGTTTGAATAAATACTGCTTTTTCCAGTTAGAAAATAGATAAGTCCGGAAGAACCAACAAGAAATAATATATTCGCTATTTGAACATCAAAAAGTGCATAAAATGATGCTGCCGTTCCAAAACAGAATGCGGGAAGAATCCGGCTAAATGGAGTACCGCTTAATGAACTCATGCGGTAAAGTTATTCCGGATAATACACTTTGATATTTGTAAATCGACTT
>JANWIS010000123.1 GCA_025449775.1 Ignavibacteriaceae bacterium | reverse complement strand
TTTTCTCTGCCTGACTTCTGTGTTTCGATGTTTGCTTTTGCCCTGACAAGAATTCTTCCTCTGCCTGTCATGAATGCATCTTTGACTCCGGCATAACCATAAATAATTCCTGCAGTAGGAAAATCCGGGGCAATAATATTCTTCATCAATTTTTCTATTGTAACGTTCGGGTTTTTAATAAGATTAATCAGCCCGTCAACCACTTCACCAAGATTATGTGGTGGAATGTTTGTCGCCATTCCAACTGCGATTCCACTCGATCCGTTTATTAAAAGGTTAGGAAGGTATGATGGCATTACAGTTGGTTCCTGCAGTGAGTCATCAAAGTTCGGAACAAAATCTACTGTGTTCTTATCGAGATCTCTCAGTACTTCGTCAGAAATTCTTGCTAGTCGGGCTTCGGTATATCTCATTGCCGCAGGAGAGTCGCCATCTACTGAACCAAAATTTCCCTGACCGTCAATGAGCGGATAACGTAAAGAAAAATCCTGAACCATTCTTACCATAGTATCATAAACTGCTGTGTCACCATGAGGATGATACTTTCCTAGAACTTCTCCGACGATCCTTGCAGATTTTTTATATGGTTTGCTATGAAACATCCCGAGTTCGTGCATACCAAAAAGAACTCTTCGGTGAACAGGCTTCAATCCGTCTCTCACATCAGGAAGTGCACGAGCCACGATTACGGACATTGCATAATCTATATAAGAGGATTTCATCTCCTCTTCAAGTGTTACCGGTAATATTTTTTCAAAAATTGTTGCCATCTCTTATCACTTTTTAAGATTTACATTTTTAAACATCAAGATTTGCATACTTGGCATGCTTCTCTATGAATTCTTTTCTCGGCTCAACTTCGTCGCCCATTAATGTTTCAAAAATTTTATCTGCATTTGCTGCGCTTTCCAAAGTAACCTGAAGTATTGTTCTTGTTTCCGGATTCATGGTTGTGCTCCAAAGTTGTTCAGGATTCATTTCTCCCAATCCCTTGTATCGTGAAATTACAAGTCCCTTTGTTTCTTTTTCTTCATTTACAACTTCTTCTTCGATATTTTCTTCGACTTGCTTTTTCTCTTTTCCGTTTACCTTAAGTCGTTTTATAATTTTGTCTCTCTCAATTTCATCATAAGCATAAAATTCTTCTTTGCCCTTTTTAATTTTATAAAGCGGCGGTTGAGCTATGTAAACTTTGCCGGCAGTGATTAAATCTTTCATGTGCCTGTAAAGGAAAGTAAGAAGAAGTGTTCTGATATGACTGCCATCGACATCGGCATCTGTCATTAAAATAATTTTACCGTAACGCGCTTGCGCATGATCAAACTCAGCTCCAAGTCCTGCACCAATAGCAGAAATCATTGCTCTGATCTCATTGTTCTCCAATATTTTGTTCAGCTTTGCCTTTTCAACATTCAGAATTTTTCCCCTAAGCGGAAGTATAGCCTGAAATTTTCTATCTCTGCCCTGTTTTGCAGATCCTCCTGCGGAATCACCTTCGACAATATAAATCTCGCAATGTTCCGGATCCGTAATACTGCAATCAGCAAGTTTGCCTGGTAAGTTCATATTGTCCAATGCATTTTTTCTTCTGGAAAGATCGCGGGCTTTTCTTGCGGCTTCTCTTGCTTCGGCAGCTCTCAAACATTTTTCAATAATTTTTCTTCCGACGGGTGGATTCTCCTCAAGAAACTCCGCCAGCTTTTCGCCAACCAAAGTTTCAACTGCTGATTTTGTTTCGCTGTTTCCAAGCTTGGTTTTTGTTTGACCTTCAAATTGCGGCTCGGCAACTTTAACTGAAATTACTCCTGTTAATCCTTCTCTGAAGTCGTCTCCTGTTAATGTAATCTTTCCTTCTTTTATCAGTCCGTTTTTATATGCATAGTTGTTGAGTGTTCGCGTGAGTGCTGTTTTAAATCCAACAAGATGGGTCCCGCCTTCGTGTGTATTTATATTATTGACATAAGAGAAAAGATTTTCAGCATAGCTTTCGGTGTATTGGAATGCAATCTCTACCGGTGTATTGTCTTTTTCGCCTTCAATATAAATAGTTTTGTGAAGCGGCTCTCTTGCTGCATCAAGATATTTAACAAACTCTATCAGTCCGCCCTTAAATTGAAACGTTGCTTCTTCTCCTCCGTTTCTTTCATCCTTAATTTTTATTGTGATGTTTTTGTTCAGATAGGCAAGCTCTCTCATTCTTTCAGCAAGAATATCAAATCGGAATTCTGTTACATTAAAAATATCTGCGTCGGGTATGAAGGTTACTGTTGTGCCGCTTTCTCCGCGCTTAGTCTTTCCTATCTCTTTAACCGGTTTTACGGGAGCGCCCTTTCTGTATTCCTGAAAAAATAATTTGCCCTCTCTTTTAACTTCTACCTTAAGCCACCCTGACAATGCATTAACAACCGAGACACCGACACCATGAAGTCCACCAGAAACTTTGTACGAGCTCTTATCAAATTTTCCACCGGCATGCAAAACGGTCATTACAACTTCCAGGGCTGATCGTTTTTCTACCGGGTGCATATCAACAGGAATTCCTCTTCCGTTGTCTGTTACTGAAACCGAACCATCCTTATTAATCTGAACTTCTATGTTATCGCAATAACCAGCGAGTGCTTCATCAATACTGTTATCAACAACTTCATTAACCAGGTGATGTAATCCGCGGCTGCTTACGTCACCGATATACATTGCGGGTCTTTTTCTAACCGCTTCGAGACCCTTAAGAACATTAATGTTTTTTGCACTGTACTCTGCCTGCTTTTTGCCCTTAATCATATTCTATCCGATAAATCTTATTTGAATTATTCTTTGCTCATTAAAAAATTTATTTATTTTTTCTACAATCTCTGTTTCCATAAACTTCAATTCGTTTCTCCATGCCGGGTTTTCGACCTTCAGTCTTAAAACTTTTTTTTCGCATGATTGCGGCAGGGCTACCCTTTCAAGATCCGGAAATATTTCATGGAAGCTGACGATAACATCCCCGGAATCGACTGACTCGCGGAGACCTACAAAAGATTTTTCGCTTCGAAAAACATCTTTTAAACTTTTAAAGTTGCTACGCATAAACTATTTCGCCTTTGTTTATAAGCTTAATAATTTTATCTGAAGACCCGGATTTTAAAAATGAAAAATTTCCAAAGTCAGTTAAAGTAATAAACGCTTGCCCAACTGTTCCCAGATAATCGCTGATTGCTGATGCTCGTTCAGCATCGAGTTCTCCGAACACATCATCCAAAAGAAATATCGGTTTGTTTCCAGTTTTATCATTCAAGTAAAAAAATTCTGCAAACTTAAGGATCGCTTGAAATGTTTTATGCTGGCCTTGTGAACCAAAGTTTTTAAGACTTATTTCATTTATATCAAAAATAAAATCGTCTTTGTGCGGACCAACGAGGTTTTTTATTCGAATCAATTCCTCTTGTTTTTTTTCTTCAAGCAACTGTGCAAAAACTTTTTCTATGTTTTCTCCGGACTTGCCTTCTAAGTAGTTGTAGCCGATTGATGGAATTTCTTTTTCATTCAGTATGCGTGAATACGATTCTTTTATATACGTATCAAACTCCTTAACAAAGGCTATCCGATGCTTAATCAACTCAGTTCCAGTTTGAATCAACTTTTCATTCCACGCTTTTAATTCGTCCGTGTTCTGATATGAATCCCTCAATCTAATTAGCAAAGACAATCTTTGCTTAATAATTTTATTGTATTCTAATAACAACTTCAGATATGTTCTGCTGGCCTGCGAAATAACCGAGTCAACGAATTTGCGTCTTTCGGATGAGTATCCCTGGGTAATAGAATGATCTGCCGGGGAGAGAATAACTACTGGAAATTTTCCAATCACATCTGAAAATTTTGATGCGTTTTTGTTATTCAACAAGTAAGTTTTTTTGTTTTCAACAACAGAATATTTTAACCGAACACTGTCGTTGGTTAGGCCGGACAATCTTCCCGTTATTTCAAAACTGTCTTTTCCAAAACTCACGGCTTCTGCGTCGATAGAGGTACTGCAGCTTTTGGTTGTGCAAAGATAATATATGGCTTCAAGAATTGTTGTTTTGCCGACCCCGTTTCCACCTACAATGTAGTTCAAATTATTAGCGAAGTTTATATGTGTGTTTGAATGTATTCTAATATTTTTCAGGCCTATTAAGGATAGAATCATTTTAAGTATTTAAACGTACGGGCATCAGAAGAAGCATAAGATCTTCTCCATCATTTTTTTTCCCTGGCTCTATTATGCATGCTTTGGTTGGGGAATGAAGTTTGAATAATACTTCCTCGTCGTCCACATGAGTTAAAACATCACTTACATATTGTGTGTTAAATCCGATGTCCATTTTATCGCCGTCATATTCGCATACTATTTTCTCAAGAGCATTGGAGCCAAGATCAATATCCTCTGCAGAAATTGTAATTCCATTTTTTGCAATTGAAAATTTTACCTGCTTTGAGTTGGATGAAGAAAATAACATCATTCTCCTTACTGTCGCAAGTAAATCGTGTCTTTTTACTTTTAAAATATTCTCGTTCTCAAGGGGTATAACGCTTCCGTATGCCGGATATTTTTCTGCTATCAACCTAGTGCTAAAATCAACTTCGCCAATAATAAATGAAATGTGTGATTTGCCGAGATATATTTTGATATCTGTTTCACCTAAAAGTTTTGCGAGAACAGAAATTGCCCTTTCCGGTAAAATATATTGTTCTTCTGCAGAAGCTTTAATATTTCTGTAGATAAAACGTACTAGCCGATGACCGTCTGTCGTGATAAATCTTAGACCCTCTGTTGTGAATTCAAGCAAGGTTCCTGTCATTGCTGGTCTCATATCTTCCTTGCTCATTGCAAAGGATGTTTGATCAATTGCTTTCTTTAAATCTTTTCCATTAATTGAAATTTCTTTGCTCTTAGATACGGTTGGTATGTCAGGAAATTCATTTGCAGGGGAGTAGCTAATATTATAAACGCCCTTTTCGGTCGTAAGTTTCAATTTTGAATTGCCATCTATACCGAACGTAATTAGTGTGTCATCCATTGATCTTACAATTTCATAAAGTAGTCTTGCCGGTATAACAATACGGAGGTTATCACCAGATGAGGTTACATTGAGAGAAGATTTCAAAGATATTTCAAGATCGGTAGCACAAACTGTTAAAATGCCCCCCTTAATTTCAGTAAGAAAATTCTCCAGGATGGGCATTGGTGTTCTGTTTGGAACGGCTGGAATTATTTTAGATAGAAGCTTTTCTAGTACTTTACTGTTTACTTTGAATTCCATGTATTTCTCTCCAATTAAAGCACAGAAAAATACAAAAAAGCGATTGCAATAACAATGATTTAACGGATAAACATTTAAGTTAGGAAGGTAAAACTACGCGAGCCCTCACCCGGAATTTTATTTTTTTTTGATAGTTCTAAATATACTTGTCTATGGTCCTATTGGATTTAGATCTTCGTCCGGAGTTAGATCATCAGAGGTAGTTACGCTTGCATAAATTGTATAACCACCATCTAAAAAAGTACTTGTGTATACAACATTAATTTTTGTGCCTGCATTTATCACAAATGTTCCAGCCATTTCACCTTCTGCTGCTGCAGATGTAGCATTTGCAGGGACTTCATATGCGGTTTCATATTCAAATTCTCCTTTCTCCAGATCAGTCAGTTCTGCAGTTTCTCCACTAGCTACATTTATTATTTCGCCTCTGAAACTAATGACTATTGCATGTGATGCCATATTACTGATTTTTATTATGGCAGCTCCATCCTCCGCACAATTCATAAGAATAGCAGATGACAATATTATTGAGAAATAAATAAATATTTTCTTCATATCTCTACTCATTTTTATTTAAAATGATTCTTTTAGATTTCCAATTAAACAAAAAATAGACCAAAAAATGCAATAAATCAATAAAAATTTTGTGCTTTTACAGTTTAATTTAAGTTATCAAGACAACTATTTATTGTATTAAGTATAATTTTACTTAAGTAATAGTAATAATTACAGTGTTAAGATGTTCATTATTGGTTTAATCTCATTTATAAAAATAACTTAGCGAAATACAATAGTAAGATAATATGTTAGTTAAATCTTAATAACGCGGGCTTAAATTAATTAGTGTTTAACAATCTCACTTATACACATTCCACCACAATCAGCATCACAAGTTTTCAACAAGGTTAAAAATAAAAAATCAAGGATAGATTTTTATTACTGGAAAAAAAATTAAAAAGAAAATTCTACTTTGCTTCTTAGTTCATCGATTAGATTATTGAAGGGCACATCTTTGGTTTTGAATTCATCAATAGAGTTGCATGCATGTATAACTGTAGAATGGTCTCTGCCTCCAAAATGAAGTCCGATAGTTTTAAGCGAGGAATGTGTTAGTTCTTTTGAAAGATACATTGCAATCTGTCGTGCAAACACAATCTCTTTCTTCCTGGTTTTATCTCGAATTTTATTTTCTGCGACACCTAGGTACTCACACACAAGTTTTGTGATAGTATCAATAGTTATATTGGCTGTTTTCCTGTCCGTTGCAATTTCCTTTACGGTTTTTTTCACCAGCTCAAAAGAAATTTCTTTTGAACTTAAAGAAGCGTTTGCCAGTAATTTGATAAGGCAACCCTCGAGCTCACGGATATTTGAAGTTATATAGGTAGCTATATATTCAATTATTTCGTTAGACACCTGCATTCCGTAAGATTCTGACTTTCGTTTCAGAATCGCAATGCGTGTTTCTAATTCTGGTGGTTGAATATCAGCAGTAAGCCCCCATTGAAATCTTGAGATCAATCTTTCATCAAGACCCTTTAAATCTTTTGGAGGCTTGTCGCTTGATAGAATAATTTGTTTTCTTGTTTGATGAAGTGTGTTAAAGATATGAAAAAAAAGGTCCTGTGTTTTTTCCTTGCCGATGAGAAATTGGATATCATCAATTATTAGAACATCCATACTTCTGTAAAAACTTGAAAATTCATTTACTCTGTTAGATTGAATTGCTTCAACAAATTCAACTGTAAAAATATCAGAAGACAAATAAATTATTTTTTTATCAGAAAAATTTTTAGCTATCTGGTTCCCAATAGCCTGAATGAGATGAGTTTTACCCAACCCTACACCCCCATAAAGAAAAAGGGGGTTGAATGAAGTTCCACCCGGATTATCACTTATTGCACCAGCAGCAGCACGAGCTAGCTGATTTCCTTCACCCTTTATAAAATTATCAAAAGTATATTTTGTACTAAGATTAGATTCAAAATTAGGTTTAGTCTTTGGTTTTTCAGCAGAAGCAACCTGAAGGACCTTGCCTTTATGATTATTATTATCTTCGATTGTTTTTTCTTCTGCTATTATATAAGTCAACCTTGCATCCTTACCAAGAACATCAATTAAAACCCTTGTTATAAGTGAATTGAAATGTTCATCAATCCATTCCCAAAAAAATCTACTCGGGATTTGAACTTTGAGAGTTAAACTTTCTAAGCCAATCGGTTTAATAGGAAGAAACCAGGTATTATAGGTCATCATCGAAACATTTTCCTTAATCTTGATAAGACAAGATTTCCAGGTCAAAATGGGGTCTAAATGTAAAATCTTTTCAGTAGTTTCAAATTCTTGCATTAAACTTATCCACAGGTTAAGATCAGTTATCTCATAAATTTATAAGAAGATAATTATATTGTAATTAAGCCATTGTTAATGAACACACAACTTATTAACATCAAATAATAGGAGCTAATTCATTTAAGTAAAACGAGTAACAGAAGTTTTAAATAAAACTTTGCACACAACACTAAATATTTAGGAGCATAGCCTAAAACAGTCGAATGTGAAACGTTTTCACAGGGGGTGTGAGCACACAAGTTATCAACATCTAAACATGAGTCGTATGCTAACAAAAAATAACATATAAAAGTATTTCAGCCAAATTAATTTTTATTTTTAAAATTCTATATGGTTATTCAATTCATACAGAAGAATATATTCCTTGATAAAGATACTGTTTGGGGTTATTTTAGTCCTCTTTTTTTAATGAAAATGGAGCAAAAATGAAAAGAACATATCAACCGAGCAAAAGAAAAAGAAAAAACAAGCATGGTTTCAGAGAAAGAATGAAAACAAAGGACGGTAGAAAAGTATTATCTCGCAGGAGATCGAAAGGAAGAAAAAAATTAACAGTCAGTGATGAATAGGAATATGAGCGATTCTTTGGTTTAAAAAGTTCGGTGAAAAAATTAAAGAGAATAAATTATTTGAAAAGGTTTATAAGAACGGCAAAACATTACATTCATCAGACAAAATAATTAAAGCAAGGTATTATTTATCAACAGAACGTAATAAGCCGGGTATAATGGTTGCCGTCAGTATTTCATCAAGAACGGGCGGGGCGGTTTGGCGAAACAGAGTCAAGAGATTAATAAAAGAGGCTGTTCGAACCGAGAAAGAGTTTTTTAATGAACTGGTTTCATTCAAGAAAACGAGTCTGTTAGTAATTTTTTCATCTTATAAAATAACACAACAGAGCCATAAATATATTTTCCTGAAAAATATTAAACCATCTGTTCAAGACATTTTAAATCATCTGAAACAGATAATAGGTGATTTAAAGTTGTGATAAAATATTGACACACCATACGCTCTTTTCAATTAAGGCAAACAAATTTTAAAAATATTTTGAGGTTAAATGGATAGAAACACAGTTATTGCATTTGTTTTAATCGGCGCGATACTTATTGCCTGGCTATTTATTAATACTCCGGAGGAAACCAATCAACGCGGAGTGGATCATGACACTACTCTTGTTGGTCAAAATGGAACGATTGATACCTTGGGAAATGTTGAACAGGAGGGTAGAAAGACAGGGATGGATACGGAAAGAAAAGAAAAGAATTTATACGAAGACTTTTCAAATACAGTAAAAGACACCGGAAGAATAATCACGATAGAAACCGACGTAGCAATTTATGAGCTCTCAACACTTGGAGGAAACTTCCATAAAATTTATCTTAAGAAATTTAACAATTGGTATTCTTCGGAAATTAAAGAGAGTAGCAATCCTTACAAAACATCAGTTCAGCTTTTAAATTATTCTGTCGGAAACTCGTACGACATTTCATTTATAAGTACCGACGGAAAAGCAATCAACACAGCAGACCTGAGCTTTACAGCGTCCCCGAAAGACAAACATACTATTACAGGACAGGATACTGTTGAGATAGTCTTCAAACGCAAGATTAATTCTTCAAAAACGATAGTTAAAAAATATTTATTCGGCGCCGGGAAATATTTAATTAAAACTAAAATAGAGCTGATGGGTTTCAGTGGAGCTATTGCAGATAACACATATCATGTTGTTTGGGGCACGGGGATCCGGTTTGTTGAAAGAGATATTGTTAATGAAGCAACATTTTCTTCAGCAAACATTTATTATGGAGATGAAAAAGTTGATGTAAAAGCACCAGATGACGGAGAAAGAATTAGCAATGATTTTAACGGCAGGGTTGATTGGCTTGCAGTACGAAACAAATACTTTGCGACTATTATCATTCCTGAAAATCCAAACGGTGTTGAAGGCGCATATATTGAAGGACAAACATTCCCAACTAAAAATTATGGAAGAAAAGAGCTTTACAGTGTTCGATTAATTTTGCCATTTAGTGATTCCGAATCAGAGAGCCAATCGCTTGGTTTGTATATTGGTCCGGTTGATTATGATCGGCTCAAAGGAATCAACGAAAACCTGACGGCCCTTGTTGACTTCGGAAGTTTTTTTGGTCTGAAATTTATTGTTCGTCCGATAGCTGAATATTTACTGCTTCCGCTTTTTAACTTCATACATCTGTTTATTCCAAATTTCGGATTTGTAATTATAGTTTTTTCATTAATCATTAAGATAATCGTATATCCGCTCACGCGTAAAAGCTACCAATCAATGAAAAAGATGCAACTTCTGCAACCTAAGATCGCAGAGATGAAAGAAAAATTTAAAGACGATCCTCAGAAAATAAACAAGGAAACAATGAGACTGTATCAAACCTATGGAATAAATCCGGCCGGTGGCTGTTTTCCGCTTCTTCTTCAGATGCCGATCTTTATTGCACTGTGGGGATTATTTCAGGCAGCAATTGAACTTCGTCAGCAGCCATTTATTTTTTGGATAAATGATCTCTCTGTTCCTGATGTTATTTACGATCTTGGATTTAAGCTTCCTCTTTTTGGTACGCAGGAAATTAGCGGACTAGCTTTACTTATGGGAATAACAACTTTCATCCAGCAGAAAATGACGGTAAAGGATCCAAAACAAAAAGCACTCGTTTATATGATGCCGATTATGCTTACAATTCTTTTCATGACCTTTCCCTCGGGATTAAACCTTTATTATTTTATGTTCAACGTGTTCTCCATTGCACAACAGTATTATATTAATCATCAGCAAGGGGATATTGTTTTAGAACCAATCGATCCATCAAAAAGGAAAAGAGGTTTCATGCAAAAACTTATGGAAGCAGCAGAACACCAGGCAAAACATCAGCAAAAAAACAAAAGATAGCCGGATATAAATTCCTACTTCGAAAAGTATATCCTCTTTAAAATCCTTTTCATAACTTTGATGTGTGAACTACATTAAGATAATAATACTATCCACCTTACTTGTCTTCGCTGTAAAACTACCTGCACAAAACGCGGTGATAATTCCTTTAGAAACAAAAATAAGAAAGCTACCCTTCGGGCTCGAACAAAAAATACCAGCAAATGAAATCTCAATCGGGCTTGCATTAAGCGGCGGCGGTGCAAGAGGCTTTGCACAAATTGGTGTAATCAAAAGCCTGGAAGCGGCAGGAATTAATATTAATGCAATTGCAGGAACAAGTATCGGAAGCATTATTGGTGGTGCATATGCATCAGGGTTTTCTACCGAACAGATGGATTCGATGGTCATTAATACAAATTGGAATAAACTTCTTTCACTTAGCAACCCAAGCGAAAGAAGAGAACTTTTTGTTGATCAAAAAATATCTAAAGATCGCTCACTTTTTACACTGCGGCTTAATGGATTCAGTATTGTTTTGCCAACATCTTTTAATGAAGGTCTGCGACTTTCAAATTATTTAACACTTATGTGTTTAAGTGCCCCGGTTTATTCATCGGGCGACTTTAAAAATCTGCAGATAGATTATCAAGCCGTTTGCACAGATTTGGTAACCGGAAATCCAGTTGTGCTTTCAAGCGGGTCACTTGCCCGGGCAATGAGAGCGAGCTCAAGTGTTTCATTCCTCCTTTCACCCGTTGAAATAGATTCACTAACTCTTGTTGATGGAGGATTAGTCTCCAATGTACCTGTTGGAGTAGTGAAAAATATGGACGTTGATTTTATAATTGCCATTAACACAACAAGTGATTTAAGAACGGAAAAAGAACTTGAAGTTCCCTGGAATATTGCAGACCAGACGGTAAGCATTCCAATGAAAAGGCTCGTGATTGCAGAATTGTCCAACGCTGATTTTGTTTTATCGCCGGGAATAGAAAAATATTTATATACCGACTTCTCCAATATTGATTCAATTATACTTGAGGGATATAATTATACAGAGAAAATGATACCAGCACTTAAAGCAAAATTAGATTCACTCTCTGAATTAAAAATAAATCATGAAGAATTCTGGATAAAAAATGTTAAACGAAGAGCCGACGAGAACGAATTTGAAAAACCACTTCTTATGATATATAACGGACTGGACTCAGTTTCGAGCTACGAAATATATAATGACATGTCAGAAATTTTTAAATCCGGGGAACTTGATTCGTTGAATGTTCAATTTCTCACCGATGGCGATTCAACAGAGGTGAGATTTTTATACACTAATAATCCAGCTATAAAAGAAATAGAAGTTCTTGCAAATGTTCCGGATATCGGTAAGCCGGCTGATATATTTTTTAAACAGCTCGTTGGTAAACCGTACAACGGTAAAAAAATTTTTGAACTTGTAAAAGAATATATAAACAATTACAAAAAACAAGGCTACATAGCATTCAATCTGGAAGAGTTGAACTTTGATAAGTTATCAGGAAAACTTACACTGAGTTTTAAAACCGGGACGATATCACAGATTATTATTAATAGTGAAACAAGTAAAACTGTAATCGAAAGAGAATTTAATTTAAAGACCGGCAATTGGCTGCTTTACTCAGATCTTGAAACTGGTTTGCAGAACTTGAGAGCAACAGGACTTTTCAATGATATAAATTTAATCGTTGAACAAGATGATTTAGGAGTAATTCTTAATTTACATGTCAGTGAAGAAATATCAAGTCTGTTGAAACTGGGCTTTTTAGTTGACAACACTTATAATGCACAACTAGGTATCGACCTCAGAGATGTAAATCTTTTTGGAAGCGGCACAGAACTCGGATTGTTTTTATTCGGCGGAACAAGCAACAGGGCATATATTCTCGAACATATTGCTCATCGGATCCTGGATACCTATTTCACTTACAAGCTTAACGCTTATTATAAGTTTAACGACATCAATGTTTACAACCGTGAACCCTCTACGTCGGGCAATACATTTTCGAGCAGTAGCATCGGAAAGTATAGACAAATCTTTTACGGAACATCTTTGTCAGTCGGCACGCAATTAGAAAAATTCGGCAGACTTATTTTCACCGGCAAATACCAGTTTGATCAGGTAATTAATAAAGTAGACAGCGTGGTTGATCCTTACAAAACAAAAATAGTTGGTTTGAGAATTGGTGCCTTGGTTGATAACCAAAACAAATATCCATATCCAGAAGACGGTCTTTACTTTAATAGTTTTTATGAAACAGCGCAGAGTTTTTTAGGAGGAGATGAAGGTTACATTGAGGTCTTTGCTGATTTTAAATATTACTTTAATTTTGCAGCCAGTCACGTTGTAGCTCCAAGGCTACAGATAGGGTTTGGAGATAAGACCCTTCCATTGAGCGAACAATTTATTTTGGGTGGGCAGTATTCTTTTTTTGGTGCACATGAGAACGAATTCAGGGGCAGACAAATTTTTCTTACCTCGCTGATGTATCAATATAAATTTCCTTTTAAAATATTTTTTGATACCTATGTGCTGTTCAGGTATGACCTTGGATCAACATGGGCCGAACAGGAACAAATCAGATTTAAAGATTTAAGGCACGGTATCGGCGGAACGCTATCATTCGATACGCCAATTGGGCCAGCCGATTTTTCAATCGGTAGAAGCTTTATAATTAATGAAGGATTACAATAAGGCTCATTTTCCTGGGGAGATATTTTATTTTATTTCTCGATCGGTCATGCAGTTTCTTTTTAAATCCGGGATTCTTTAGCCAGCTTATACAGCTCCATATATTTCTCGGCAGAATTTTTCCAAGAGTAATCTTTTTTCATTCCATTCTTCCGGATCTTATCCCAGGCTTTTTTATTCTTAAAACAATTTACTGCCCGTTCAACAGTTTTAAAAAGCGCATATCCTGTTGGATCGTTAAATGAAAATCCTGTCCCGGTATCAAATCCATAATGGCTCATTTCATCCCAGTCCTGAACGGTATCCGCAAGCCCGCCGGTTTTTCGTACAACCGGAACAGTGCCATATTTTAAACTATAGATCTGGTTAAGTCCGCAAGGTTCATATTTTGATGGCATCAAAAACATATCTGATCCAGCCTCAATCAGATGAGAAAGCTCATTGTTATAACCTATGTAAGCCCCAACTTTTTCAGGTAATTTATTTGAAAGTTGTCTAAATAAATTTTCGAAACGATCTTCACCGCTTCCAAGGATTACCCACTGAGCTTTTAAATTCATCAGCTGATTAATAGCAGACGCAAAAACATCAAAACCTTTCTGCGCAACCATCCGGGAAACAATTCCAATTAAAGGAATTTTTTCATCAAAGGAAAGATTAAAATGTTCAAGAAGGAATTTTTTGTTTAACCTCTTCCCGTCTAGATTATTTATAGAGTACTGATAAGGCAGATGTTTGTCTGTTTCAGGATTCCAAATATTATAATCTACCCCATTAAGAATTCCGAACAGATCCTCTTTTCTTTTAAATAAAATATTCTCAAGCCCGGCACCATATTCAGAAGTTAAAATTTCATGAGCATATGTGTTGCTCACAGTATTAATGATATCTGAAAAAGTAATTCCTGCTTTTATAAATGATATGCCTCCGCCATGCTCAACCGGCCCACCGGGATAAAAATAATCTCCGTGAATTTCGGCACTTAATAACACAGACTTTGAAAACCTTCCCTGGTAGCCGATATTATGAATTGTAAATAGTGTTCCAACAGCATTAAAAAATTTATCCCAGCTGTAATTGTCTTTTATCATAAGCGGGATTAATCCAGTTTGCCAGTCATTGCAGTGAATGACATCCGGTACCCATTGCATCCTCTGAAGAGTTTCAATTATTCCTTTTGAAAAAAGTATAAATCTTTCGTCTTCGTCTGCATCATTTGTATAAATTTGATGACGATGAAAGTAATGAGGACAGTCAATAAAATTCACTTCAACTTTTGAACCGGGCAGCTTACTTTGATGGATATGAACAGACCGTATCTGTCCATTTACACGGACAGGCAGTTCGCCAAAACTCCAATTATAATGTAAACCATATTTAGTTTCATCAATAGAAGAGTATTTAGGCAGAAATATTTTAACTTCACAGCCTAATTTTTCAAGCTCTTTTGGAAGAGAACCGGCAACATCTGCAAGCCCCCCGCTTTTTGCATATGGAACACACTCTGTTGCGGCAAATGCTATTTTCATAAAATTTTATTTTTTCAAATGAGTAATAAAAGTTAATCAATTAATTTTCACCTGCAAGTATAAAAAGAGTTAAGTTAGAATCATCAAGAATAAATCTGTTGAAAGATGAAAAAAAATATTAATGACCTAACAGTTTTTACGGCTGGTGAACAAAGTAAAAAAACAATCGTATTTGTTCATGGTTTTCCATTTGACCATTTAATGTGGAAAAACCAAATTGACGAGCTAAGTAAAAACTATTTCTGTGTGACTTTTGATATCCGCGGACTTGGCGAATCTCCTGTTGGCGATGGACAGGTTACAATAGAATCCTTCGTAGATGATGTCGAAAATATTATTGATGAATTAAAGCTTAATAAACCTGTTCTGTGTGGACTATCGATGGGCGGATATATTTCTTTACGCGCAATTGAACGGATGGAAAACAAATTCAGTGCAGCGATTCTCTGTGATACAAAATCTTCTGCTGACGACAATGAAGGAAAACTGAAAAGGGCGGCAGCCATTAAACAGATAAACTCGGGAAACCTGGAGAGCTTTATTGAAACTTTTGTAACGAATTGTTTCGGCACTGAGTTTATACAAACAAATAAAAAATATTTTGATGAAGTGGTAAATAGATCAAAGAAACATAATCCGGTAGGTGTTAAAGGCTGTTTGCTCGCTATGGCCGGAAGAACGGATACGACAAATTATTCATCAAAAATTTCTATCCCAACATTAATAATCTGCGGTGAAGAAGATAAGATTACTCCACCCGGAATAATGAAATTCATGGCAGAACAGATTAAAAGCTCAGATTTCGTAATAGTCGAAAAGGCAGGCCATTTATCACCGGTCGAACAACCAATGAATGTGAATAACGCAATCAAAAAATTTCTTCTTAACAATAAATTATAATTTTAAGCAACCTTTCTTTCTCTTTAAACGACAAGGATAAATGCACAATCATTTAGGTGTTGTTGAAATTCTGATTAGCACAATTACTGAAACCTACCTGATGGTTCCGGTTTTATTCGTGCTCTATTTTATTCTTGAATATTTTTCACACACAAAACAGCTTGATCTTATTTCAAGGTTAAAAATCTCAAGCTCACTTGGGCCAATTGCAGGAACTCTGCTTGGAATAATTCCACAGTGCGGAATGTCTGTGTTTGTAACAACGATGTTTCTTTCACGAAGAGTAACGATGGGGACACTAGTCGCAACGTATCTTGCTACGTCCGATGAAGCAATTCCTGTACTGATAGCGAATCGTGGGCAGGAAATAATGATTATTTATATAATCGGTTTGAAAATATTAATAGGAATAACCACGGGTTATATTGTTGACCTGCTTCTAAACAAAAAATATTATGACGGTAAGATGCCGGAATCAAACTCACCCCATGCGGTTGAAATAAAACATGAACTAGAGAAAACCAACTACGGAAAAATTATGATACATAGTTTAAAAAGAACTCTCCGAATATATTTCTGGGTGTTGGCCATATCGGCTGTAATTGCTTTTATTTTATTCTATTCGGAAAGCACACAACTAGTAAAAGCAATGGGCTCATATCCGAATATTCAGGTAATTGCCGCGGCACTTTTTGGATTAATTCCTAACTGCGCTATTTCAATTGCAATCGTAGAAGGATTTTTACATACAGGTCTTTCGTTTGGGGCAACAATTGCGGGGCTAAGCACAAGTGCAGGGTTTGGTCCAATTGTTCTTTTTAAAGATGGGAGATCAAGAACGGCAATCCGAATATTAATAATTTGTTTTACGGCAGCAATTTTCTGGGGATTATTAATAAATATTTTTTAAATCAGGTTATCAATTATCTCATTATATAAAGATCCTTTTTATAAAAGCTTTAACGGATTAATAAAAATTTACTTCGTAATCAAAAAACTTTCCATCCTGATATTTAAACTTCGCACTAAAAAATTTATCCTGAAACAACCACGGGATAAAAATTTTATCACCATCCCACAAATTAATTTCAGTTAGTTTTTCGTTTGGGATCCATTCAAGCTGTCCTTCTGGAGAATCAATCAATTCGCCATAAAAATCATCAGCTGTAAAAAGGAAAACGTACCAATCCTCTTTTCCATCAAACATTGGGAAGGTTATAAAACCCTTCAGGCACACCGATTTGACCGTAAGTCCGCTTTCTTCTTTGATTTCCCTTATTGCACATTCTTCAGGGGTCTCGCCCTGTTCAAACTTTCCGCCAAGTCCGTTCCACTTTCCATGGTGATAATCGTTTTGTTTTTTCACCCGGTGTATCATAAGTGAAGAATTCTTATTTTTATCCACGACATAGCACAAAGTCGCAAGTTTCATTTTCGGCCTTTATATAATTGTATAAGGATGCTCAATGAGCGATTCGTTGATTTTTGTATTTGCGAAATGATTTGTAAAATTTATTTTAAAATGTAATAAAAAAATCATTTGTTTATAAAATATTTATTACAAATATTAAACATATTATTGAACACAACTTGAACAAGCCAAATTAATTTTCGGAGATATTTTAGATGGAAATATATGAGGACAGCAAAGAATTAATCGAGCCAAAAACTGAAAAACAATTCTCTGCAGGGCAAAGCATTCCTGACGAAGACACCTATGCTCTTTTTGCAGCAAAAAAGAAAAAGGATGAAGACGAAGAAGACGATGACTCCGATGAAGAAGGTAAAGACGGCTTTTACGAAGAAGAAGAAGAGGAGGGAAATGAGAATCCATTCGATATTGAACCCACCGACAAAGATATTGTAGAGAATGATTTTCCAGACGACGAAGATGATTTATTTGAGGACGACGAAGGGACTTAAACCTTACTCACCTAGGTACTGTTTTCCCATTAAGTAATTTTTTACATATTCAGTCACGCCATCTTCGAGGCTAGTTATTACCTTTTTGTAACCAGCAGTTTTAATTTTATCTATTTTGGCTTCGGTAAAGTATTGATATTTATTTTCCAGCTCATCGGGCAAATCAATATATTCAATCTTTATGGGTTTGTTCATGGAATTAAATATAGACGTGACTAGATCATTCCACGTTCGTGCTTTGCCTGTGCCGACGTTAAACAAACCACCAATGTTTTTCTTATCGAGAAAGAAGAGAGTCATGTCAACAGCGTCTTTTATAAAAATAAAATCACGCAGCTGTTGGCCATCTTTATACCGCGAATTTTTAGATTTAAAAAGCTTTACCTTTCCTGAATCCCGTATTTGTTCATAAGCCTTGTGAACAACTGAACGCATATTTCCTTTATGATATTCGTTGGGTCCGTAAACGTTAAAATATTTTAAGCCAACAATCTTACCGAATGCGTTATTTTTTTTTGCCCAAACATCGAACATCTGTTTTGAGTATCCATACATATTCATTGGGCGAAGAGGTTCAAGATTATTTTCATCATCATTAAAACCAAGAGAACCGTCACCATATGTTGCAGCCGAAGACGCATAAATAAAACGGATATTTTTTTCAAGAGAGTACTCAGCAAGTGTTTTTGTATAAAGATAATTACTTGAGAAAAGAAGATCTGCGTTTTTTTCTGTAGTCGATGAGTTGGCACCCATATGAATTATTACAGAGATCTTAAACGGAACAGTCTGCCCGAGTATCATACGAATGAACTCATCTTTGTGAACAAAATCATGAAGCTTTAACGGAACAAGATTTTTCCATTTTTCTTCTGTTCCCAGCTCATCAACTATAATTATATTTGATTCTCCGAGCTGATTTAACTTCCAGACAATCGCACTGCCGATAAATCCGGCACCACCTGTGACCACTATCATTTCGATCCCTTTAGATGGATAAGTATGTTTATAATCGGAAGCAATTTAGCTATATTTCAATACGTTTTCAAAGAATTTGCATAAGTAGAGATTTGATTTGTTTATTGATCCTTATTGACAACGTATCAATAATTGATATATTTAAATCAGTTTTTCTAAGTTCTTTAAAAAAAATACTTATCAAGAACGGAGTAGGGAACAGGCCCGGTGATACCGTAGCAACCGGTCCCGATTTTTTTCGGGATGACAGGTGCTAAATCCTGCCTTCCGATTTTAACGGGAGGAAAGATGAGACGAAGATGAAATTTAAACCTCTTCTAATCATCTGAAGAGGTTTTTTAATTTTAAACAGATTACTATGAAATCAACTTTTGAAATATTGACAAAACTATTAACAGAAAGAATTCTTCTTCTCGATGGTGCAATGGGAACGATGATCCAGAGATATAATCTCGGCGAGTCGGATTTCCGCGGAAATTTATTTAAAGAACATCCGCATGATCTGAAAGGGAATAATGATCTTCTTTCATTAACCCAGCCGGAAATTATTAAAAATATTCACCGCGAATACTTTATAGCTGGTGCCGATATTGTTGAGACTAATACTTTTAATGGAACGGCAATATCTCAGGCAGATTATCATACAGAACATCTTGCATACGAAATAAATCTGGCTTCGGCTAAAATAGCAAAAGAAGTTGCGGCAGAATTCAATAAAAAAGATCCGGACAAACCAAGATTTATTGCCGGTGCTTTCGGTCCAACAAATAAAGCACTCTCACTTTCTCCTAATGTGAACGATCCTGGTTTCCGCGCAATAACTTTCGATGAAATGGTTAATGCTTATTATGATCAGGCTCGTGGTTTAATTGATGGCGGTGCAGATATAATGCTCATCGAAACAATTTTTGATACATTAAACTCAAAAGCTGCTATCATTGCAGTACAGAGATATCTTGATGAAAAAGGAATTCAGCTTCCGCTAATGATTTCAGGAACTATTGTTGATCAGAGCGGACGAACTTTATCCGGGCAGACGGCAGAAGCTTTTTATATTTCTATTTCTCACGCAAAAAATATTTTGAGCATAGGATTAAACTGTTCTCTTGGTGCAAAACAGCTTCGGCCCTTTGTTGAAGACCTGTCAAATGTTTCTGATAAATTTTTATCTGTCTATCCAAATGCTGGCCTGCCGAATGAAATGGGTGGCTATGATGAAACGCCTGAAACTATGGCCGGAACATTGGAAGATTTTCTTCAGAGTGGGTTTGTGAATATAGTCGGTGGTTGCTGCGGTACGACTCCTGATCATATAAACGCAATTGCGAAAATTGTAAAAAAGTATAAGCCACGCATTCCTGAAAGAAAAGAACCGCATTTGAAGTTAAGCGGACTTGAACCAGTTACACTCCGCCCGGATTCAAATTTTATGAATATAGGCGAAAGGACAAACGTTACCGGGTCTAAAAAATTTGCACGGCTAATAAAAGAAAACAATTATGATGAAGCCCTTTCAGTTGCCCGCGATCAGGTGGAGAACGGAGCCCAGGTTCTTGATATTAATATGGACGAGGGCATGCTTGATTCAGAAGCCGCAATGACAAAATTTATTAATCTTCTTGAAGCCGAACCTGATATTGCAAAGCTTCCGGTAATGGTCGATTCCTCAAAATGGTCAGTTATTGAGGCAGGATTAAAATGTTTGCAGGGCAAAGGAATTGTAAACTCAATTTCTCTTAAAGAAGGCGAAGAAGTTTTTATTGAGCATGCTAAAAAAGTATTAAACAGCGGTGCCGCAGTTATTATAATGGCTTTCGATGAAAAAGGACAGGCTGATTCATATCAACGTAAAATAGAAATTTGTGAACGAGCATACAAAATTCTTACAAGCAAAGTTGGTTTTCCTCCGCAGGATATAATTTTTGATCCGAACATACTTGCAATTGCAACCGGAATTGAAGAACACAACAACTATGCGGTCGATTATATTGAAGCAACAAAATGGATTAAACAAAATCTTCCTTTGGCTAAAGTCAGCGGAGGTGTAAGCAATCTTTCGTTCTCATTCAGAGGAAATGATATTGTGAGAGAAGCAATGCATTCAGCTTTTCTTTTTCATGCGATCAAAGCCGGGATGGATATGGGAATTGTAAATGCCGGCCAGCTGGAAGTTTATGAGGAAATCTCGAAAGAACTTCTTGAAAAAGTTGAAGATGTAATTCTAAACAGAAAACCGGATTCAACAGAAAGATTAATTGAATTTGCAGAAACAATAAAGAAAAAAGATAAAGCTGAAGAGAAGAAAGAAGACTGGAGAAACTCTCCCGTTGAAGAAAGATTAAAACATGCGCTGATAAAAGGAATTGTAGATTACATAGATGAAGATGTTGAAGAGGCAAGATTAAAATATCCACAGCCCATTGAAGTAATTGAAGGTCCGCTGATGGAAGGAATGAACGTAGTCGGTGATCTGTTTGGGGCAGGAAAGATGTTTTTGCCGCAGGTAGTTAAAAGTGCACGGGTGATGAAAAAGGCAGTCGCAATACTTATTCCTTATATAGAAGCGGAGAAAGAAAAAAATAAAAGCAGCCGCGAACAAGGAAAAATTTTAATGGCAACTGTTAAAGGAGATGTTCACGATATAGGCAAGAATATTGTTGGCGTTGTTCTTGGTTGTAACAATTACAAGGTGATAGATCTTGGTGTAATGGTACACACAGAAAAAATTCTTCAAACAGCGATTGATGAAAAAGTTGACGTAATTGGCTTGAGCGGATTAATAACTCCATCACTCGATGAAATGGTTCACGTAGCAAAAGAAATGGAACGGAGAAAAATAAATCTTCCTTTATTAATTGGAGGCGCAACAACGTCACGCATTCATACTGCGGTTAAAATTGCACCAAACTATAATGGAGCAGTTATTCATGTTCTCGATGCATCGCGTAGCGTACCAGTGGTTTCAAATCTTCTGAACAAAGTTGAATCGGAACGTAATAAGTTTATTGATTCTTACAGGAATGAGTACATAAATCTTCGTGAAGATTATGCAAAGCGAAAATCCGGAAAGAATTTTATATCGCTTGAACAAGCCAGAGCAAACAAATTAAAGATCGATTGGAATAAAACTAATATTACTAAACCAAAGAAACTCGGTTTAACAGTGCTGAATGATTTTCCGTTGTCAAAGCTGCGTGACTATATTGACTGGACACCTTTCTTTATGACGTGGGAGCTAAAAGGCAAATACCCATCAATCTTTGATAACAAGAATGTTGGCGTCGAGGCAAAAAAACTTTTTGAGGATGCAAATAAATTATTGGACAGAGTAATTTCAGAAAAACTTATTATCGCAAACGGTGTCTTTGGAATTTATCCTGCCAATTCAGTTGGTATTGATGACATTGAAATATACACAGACGGAACAAGAAGCAGGGTCAGCCGGGTTTTACACACAATAAGACAGCAGTCACAAAAATCTGGAAGCGAGCCCAACACTGCGTTAGCAGATTTTATTGCCCCGAAAGGAACCGAAATTGAAGATTATATAGGAATGTTCGCAGTTACAACCGGAGTCGGAATTGAAAAACTAATTGATAAGTTTGAAAAAGAGCACGACGATTACAACAGCATCATGGTTAAAGCAATCGCCGACAGGTTTGCGGAAGCTTTTGCAGAACATCTTCACGAAATTGTAAGAAAAAATTATTGGGGATATGCCGATAATGAAAATTATTCTAATGAAGAATTAATTAAAGAAAATTATATTGGAATTCGTCCGGCTCCCGGATATCCTGCCCAGCCTGATCATACCGAGAAGGAAATTATTTTCTCACTGCTAGAAGCAGAAAAAAACACCGGTATAAAACTGACAGAAAGCCTGGCAATGTATCCTGCTGCAAGTGTTTGTGGTTTGTATTTCTCGCATCCCGAATCAAAATATTTTGCCGTTGGAAAAATTCAGAAAGACCAGGTAATAGATTATCACAGAAGAAAAGGTATGAGCATTGAGGAAACTGAAAAATGGCTTGGTCCCATTCTCAACTATTAAAAGTTTTTATCGAACAAGCTATTGTTGGTTTGCTGAAATCAAACACAGGCTCTAAATTTACCCAACAAAAATAATAGCTCTCTCCATAATCGAAAGCAATTTATGACCGACAAAACACCAGATACAAAATCAGGCCTCACATCCTTTACAAAAAATTACTGGGTAGTTATCTTAATGGAATTTTTTGAACGCGGATCTTATTATGGAATGATGAGTATCCTGTCTGTGTATATGACGGATCAGCTCAGTTTTACGAAAGAAAGTGTTGGAGTTATAAAGAGCACCATTCAGCCGCTTCTTTATATTCTCCCAATTCTTTCCGGTGCAATCGGAGAAAGGTTTGGATATAAAAAAACATTGGTGTTTGCCTTTATTTTTTTAGGTCTCGGTTACTTTTTAACAAGCCAGACAACAGAATATGCAATGGTCTTTGCAAGCTTGATAATAATGGCTTTTGGTGCAGGAGCTTTTAAGCCGATGATTTCCGGAACGATTGCAAGAGAAACGAATGAAGGCAACAGCACGCTTGGCTTTGGAATTTTTTATTGGTCAATAAATCTTGGTGCGTTTTTGTTCCCATTAATACTTGTTCCTTACTTAAAAAATAATTTTGGATGGCAATATGTAATGATGGCTTCAGCAATAGGAACTATAGTGATGTTAATTCCAACTTTTCTTTTATATAAAGAACCGAAAAAGCCGGAAAACACAAAAACAATTGTCGAGGTTCTCAAGGGCGCAGCGATGGTTTTAACCGATGTAAAGTTTATCGGATTGATTGTTATTTATTCGGGTTTCTGGATTCTCTATTTTCAACAGTTCGATTCAGTGCTGTGGTATGTTCAAAAATATGTTGATGCTGGAACTCTAAATAATTTTGTTAACGGGATTTTTTCATCAGTTGGAATTAACATGGAATGGAAATTTGATATAGAGCATGTTACAGTAATAAATGCCGGAACAATAATTCTGCTTCAGATTGTAATTTCAAACATAGTTAAACACACTAAGGCGCTTCCAACAATGATAACAGGCATTGCGATGGGAACTGTCGGGATGGCAATTTTAGCAATCGATACGAGCATTTGGGTTTTTATACTTGGAATCGTAATCTTCTCAATCGGCGAAATGACTGCACACCCGAAGTATATCAGCTATGTCGGACTGATTGCACCGGAAGATAAAAAAGCGCTCTATCTTGGCTATGCATTTTTGTACGGTGTGCTTGGAAGTTTTATTGGGGGAATACTTGGCGCAAATCTTTTCGTACATTTTATTGATAAATTAAATCAACCGAGAACACTCTGGATTATTTTTTCAATGATAGGTGTGGTTACGATGATAGGGCTGCTTTTATATAATAAATTTCTTGCACCGAAAAAGTATTAAATAATTTTAATTCAGCTTCTTCGAACGAAATCAAGTCTCAGCTGATGCTGCCCGGAATAATTTTTGGTTTCCAAAAGGATCTTCCCTGTTTTCATTAAAATCCGGACGATAAAAATCATTGCTTTCCATTTCCTGTACCCATCCATTATGTAATCCGTATTTATCCAGCATTTCAGCTACACGATAATATTCGGTATATGTAATATTCCTGTTCAATAAAATATTTTTTTCAGCGCGGTTCGTAGGATAGTATTGTGCCATTACAGAAAGATGAATTTTTGGGCCCAACTCTCTGCTTATAAATTTAAATACTTCTTCAGACTCTGCTAAACCATTTGGTAAAACAAGATGACGGATTATTAATCCTCTTACTACCACACCGTTTTCATAAATGAGTTCATCGCCAAGCTGCTCGTACATTTCTTTCACGGCAAGCTTACATTTGTCAAAGTAATCATCAATCTTTGATAAGCGCCTGCCATTAACATTGTCCCCATATTTAAAATCCGGCAGGTAAATGTCAATCACATCTTTATAAAGTTTTAAAACTTCAACAGAATCATATCCGTTCGTGTTATAGATTATGGGAATATTCAATCCTTTTTCAGCTGCAAGCCTGATTGATTTTAGAATCGGAACTGCGAAGTGAGTTGGAGAAACCAGACCAATGTTGTGGCAGCTTTTATTCTGGAGTTCGAGCATAATATCAGAAAGTCTTTCAACAGAAACTTCGTTTCTTCTTTCAATTTTCGGGTTCTGGCTGATGACAAAGTTCTGGCAGTAATCACATCTTAAATTGCAATTGCCGAAAAAAATATTTCCGGCACCCCTTGTTCCAGATAAAACCGGCTCTTCACCGAAGTGAGGGGTGTAAGATGAAACAACAGGCTGGTCGCTGCTTTGACAGGTTCCGAATTCTCCGTTCGTTCTATCGGCAAGACAATTCCTGGGACAGCTTGTACAGCTTTTAATTATTGCATCAGCTTTGCGAAGTCTTTCTCCAAACTGGTTTGAGGAAAGAACCTTTTTATAAGAAGAAATGAAGGTCATTCTGAAAAAGCTTATTATTTACTTTTAAAATGATATCAGCAATTAATTAGATCAGTCCAAAAATAGGAAACAATTTGTATTCAACTTTTTAATCCTTTTGTAAATTTATAAAATAACACCTACATTTTTATAAAATTAAAACGGAGTCCCAATGAAAAAACGATGTCCCTGGCCTTCTGGTGATAAATTAATGATTAAATACCACGACAAAGAGTGGGGTGTTCCTCTTCACAACGACAGAAAACTTTTTGAGTTTCTGATACTTGAAGGTTTCCAGGCAGGATTAAGCTGGAGAACAATCCTCCACAAAAGAGAAAACTTCCGAAAGGCATTCGATAAATTCGATTATAATAAAGTTGCAAAATATGATAAGAAAAAAATCAATTCACTTTTAAAGGACGCAGGAATAATCAGGAACAAATTGAAGATAGAAGGAGCAATTACAAACGCAAAAGAATTTTTGAAGGTTAGAGAAGAATTCGGAACGTTTGATAAATACATCTGGAGCTTTGTAAACGGGAAGCCAATTCAAAATAAACTTAAAGCGATCAAAGACATTCCGGCAAAAACAATACTCTCCGATAAAATAAGCGACGACTTGAGAAAAAGAGGATTTAAATTTGTCGGCTCAACAATTGTTTATGCACATATGCAAGCAACAGGAATGGTGAATGACCATATTGGGATTTGTTACAGATATAGAGAGATTATGGCAAAATATAAGTAAAAGTCAGTTGTTGACTTTCATTTTTTTTTTTCACTTACTTTTTTATAGCTGTTAAAACTAATTTTAATCTGTTTTGGGTAACAGGTCTATTCGTAATTAGATAGTCTTAAATGCTGCCCGCTTTACTGTTCCTTAAAACCGTCAGTGTCATATCTGTAAAGAGGGTCTTGCTATGCTTAAAAGAATAACTTTATTAATCTTTATAGTTTTTAACTTGAATATTTATTCTCAGGTTGTAATAAAAGACGAGATTGTGCTGGATGAAATAATTCCAGATGCTATAAGCACATCTGTAACTACACCGGAATTTGGTACTTTGCGTTTGTGGTATTATAAAAATCCAACATATTTGTATACCAAAGTAATAGCACATATTGGAGATCTAACAGTTTTTATCTATGGGGAAAATTATGATTGTCCCGGAAGCGGCGGAAGTATCGGTGATTATGTTTATATGTACTGGAATAATATACCATCTGGAACACCGGTTAGTCTGGACATAGTCACCTGTATTAATGGGGAATGGGTAAAGTGTCCGGTTAGCTTTGGAACATGGGAACACACTGGATATTGCTATGATATGGATTATTCTATACAATATGGAGGAGATAATAATGAGAAGCCAGCCGAGAACGAAAGCCTGCTTTCTAGTATGATTCGATTATGTCCAACAACACCAATTGAATGTACAGAACCTTGTGAAGATTGCCCTGAATTACCTGAATGTGATTATTATGATGACTATCCTACTTTTACTTTTGAGCGACAAGAAGAAGGATTTAATAATACAGTTGCTTGCACCTCTTCTGTTTGTCCATCTAACCCCCAACAGGAAGGTCAACTTGCAGGATTTACACCGCTTTCCAGTTGGGACTTGCTAGACGGCTATACCTGGAATCTTTATATATGTTCAGATCCAGCAACGGGACATGTAAATTTCCGTTACTCCGTGGATTACGAAGGTCAAACAATAAATTCTATTCCTATTCCCTATATAATTGCGCACTGTGATGATAGTGGATGTGACCCTCCAAAAATACATATAGAAGATATGGAGGATTTTGTAGATAAATTAAAAACTCATGCTTCACCTAATCCTGAGATAGATCCTAATGAATACTGTGAGTTACTTGATGATATTTGTAACCATTGGGGCAGCCATCCCCAACCAAATTACAGATTCCTTTTGACAGAGTTAAC
>JANWIS010000122.1 GCA_025449775.1 Ignavibacteriaceae bacterium | reverse complement strand
GTTTACCCGGGATGGGCAGATTAGCAATCGATTCTATTTTTTCCCGTGATTATCCGTTAATAATCAGTTGCGTATTTACAGCAGGTTTGATGATGATCATAACCAATTTTCTTGCGGACCTTATAAAACTGAAAATGGATAAACGAATGCTTAAAGGAATTTTAAATTGAAATCCGTACTTAAAATATTTCATTGGATATTAATTCTCTGGCTGCTCATTGCCGTTCTTCGATTTGAGTTGGTTATCGATTATCTAGTATTGTCTGTTGATTATTTAGCATTGCTTTTTGATGATGCCGGATATGCTTCTTCTATTCTAAGTTTCAAATTGTTTGATGCTTTTTTGTCTATTATACTTTTCTTGACTGTTTTGCCCTTGTCAATTTTAGGGAAAAGGAGAATTAATTTTTTCAATAGGAATCTTTCTTTCTCCTTTGCATTCCTTGTTGCACTCTGTTTTATTTTTCTATTTGCTCCTGTTATTTCCAATGAGAACCCGGATTTTTCAAAAAATCTTTCCGTAACAAAATTACTTCCGCCGTTCAGCAGTGTTAAACAACTTGAGTTAAAGTTTGACGATAAAAATTCGTTATCTGATAAAAAAACATTTAAACAGAAAGTGGATGAAATCATCAAACCTTCTTTTAACGAGAACATTATTTTTGCGGATAGTATAAAGTTATCCGGCTCAGTTACTTATTACCAGAAAAATTCTATTCACCAGATACCCGTAAATGTGCTGCTGGATAAGTCATTATCTCCCGTTGTTAAAAATAAATTTTTCCTTTTAGGAACAGATGAATTTGGCAGAGACATGTTCGTCCGAATAATTTACGGGACTCGTATTTCTCTTACTGTCGGAATTGGCTCTGTTGTACTATCCTTTGTAATAGGAATTCTTTTCGGATTCATTGCAGGATATCGTGGTGGACTGCCGGATATAATGCTTAACCGGTTCACAGAAATATTTCTTGCCTTTCCCGTTATTTTCCTGGTGGTTTTAATACTTGCTTTGTTCGGCAGCTCAATATTTTCAGTCATGATTGTTTTAGGTATTTCAGGATGGATGAGCTTATTTAAAATTGTAAAGAGCGAGGTATTATCCATCAGACAAAAAGATTTTTTTTCTGCTGCTGAATTAATTGGATTGAATAAAAAACAATTGCTTATGAAAGAAATTCTGCCTGTCATAATAATTCCTGTTTTAGTCAATTTAGTTTTTCTGTTCAGCAATGTGATTTTGGCAGAAGCGGCATTGAGTTATTTGGGTCTTGGAACAGGAAGCAGTTATCCTTCCTGGGGATCGATGATAAGTTCCGGACAGGAATATATTAATAAAGCATGGTGGATGATTGCATTTCCGGGACTCGGATTAATCTTAACACTGTTTTCGATTAACTCGGCAGGAAAAATTGTTAGTAAAACTTTTAACCCAGGAATTAAAGATTGATTAATACACGCTTCGAAATAATAAAGAAACTTGGGGAGGGAAGAAGTTCGGTTTATCTATGCAGAGATATTGAATTTCCCGAAAAGGATTATGCGATTAAAATTCTTGCACCGGGGAAAAGTGACCAGGAACTAAAAACTTTTATTAACGAATTTTTTATTCTTCAAAAGCTCGAACACCCGAATATTATAAAACCATTCGAGATCGGTACTGTTTTTTATTCAGATGATGAAGATGGAATTGAAACCGGCTCATCATTTATATTGATGGAATTTTTTGATGGAGTTGAACTAAATGACTCCAAAGTTATTTACGATGAAGAGCTACTTAAAGAAATTATAAAACAAGTTTGCACTTTACTTTACTATCTGCATCAGTCAAAGTACATCTACTACGATCTTAAACCTGAAAATATTCTGGTTTCATTAAAAGAAGAAAAACCTCAGATCAGGCTAATTGATTTGGGTCTTGCAGAATATAATCCTGATAAATCTAACTATGAAATAAAGGGAACAGCATATTACATAGCTCCTGAACTCTTAAAAAAAGAGACCCATGATCATTCGGTTGATTTCTATTCACTCGGAGTAATATTGTACAAAGCTATTTACAACCGCTATCCGATTGAAGCTCAAAGTGAACTGGATATTTATAAAGCAGCCATCGAACAAGATTATGATTTTCCTGTTTCAGAAAATTATTCAGCAGGATTGATCAACATTCTTAAAAAACTGCTTGAAAAAGACAAAGATAAAAGATATTCATCAGCACTTGGGATAGTAAAAGATTTAAACTTTACTCTGGATAATTCCATAACGGAAGAGTTCCTGCCGGCAAAAGTTTTTTCATGCCGTGACGATTCAATAAAGGTGCTTTCAACATACATCTCAGATAAATCCAGCAGCGAAGTTTTTTCTTTAAAAGGATTTGATGGTGTCGGAAAATCAACAACAATTCTCAGACTTAAAGAACTTTATCCGGATGCAGTTCTTATTTCGGATGTTAAAGGAAAATCCGGGGCCGAATTAGTCAGGTATATTTTAAGACAATTGATTTTCTCAGGACGTATTTTTCCAAAACTTTCGGAAGAAGACAAAGCTTCACTATTTGGAGTGTTAAAGCAAAGTGGAACAGATATCATTGATCATCTTCGTTCAGTCGTTATACTCATAACTTCGAAAAGTAAATTCATCCTTCTTATTGACGACTTTAATATGCTTGACCAGTTTTCCGTTGATCAGTTATTGGAACTAATTCCTTTCCTTCAGATTAATAATATCAAAGTAATTATCAGCGAATCTTCCGAGCATGACTTCTTATCTTCAAGATTAAATAACGTACGAGAAATTACTTTGGGTTCTTTCACTGATACTGAGTTGACGGAATTTCTCAATGTAAGTTACTCCGCTGATTTCCCGAAGGAGAATTTACAGGAACTAATTATTTCTTATGCTGATCTTATTCCCGGAAATATAAAATTGTTTATAAAGGATTTGATCATATTCGGAATAATGAAATTTTCTGAATCCGGTATTACTTTTTCTGATGAAGATGATAGGCTTTCAATTCTTAAGAAGACGCATTTCGCAATTTATGATTTAAGGATGGCAAATTTGTCGGAAGCAGAATTGTTTGCATCAAAAATTATTTCAGCAGTTGATACTTTTATTGATTCTAATACATTTGCCAGACTTCTTGATGTATCGGCTGAAACATCAGGAAAAATATTAAACAGACTTGAAGAGCATAATATTATACAGAAAAATACAACGGGTCAGTCAATTGTATTCACTTCTGAAGCGATCAAAAAACATATTTATTCCTCCCTTGAAAACAAGAAAGAACTTCACCTCCGGATTGCAAAAAAAATTAGTGAAAAAATTCCAGCGTTCATCAGGATGGAAGAAGCAAGACAATACGAACTTGCGGGCGAATATGAAATCTGTTACCGGATATCAATGACAGAGCTTGAAGAAGCACAAAAACATTCGGCATTTTCATATATACAGAGAATACTTGCTCACCTTGCAGAGTTACCACTTGCGCAAAAAAATAAAAATCTGGTAAAATTTAAACTCTGTGAAGTTTATCATAAGCTTGGAGATATTAAATCAGCTTTGGCAACAATAAGGGATTTGAAAAATGCTATTAAGGATACCGAGTTTGAAAATAATTTCTTCTCTATAGAGGGTAGTGTTCTTATTTCTTCAGGTGAATATGAGCAGGGTATTAATGTTATTAATGAGCTTCTGAAAAAAATAAAAGATGGCGAAGAAAAATTCAGACTGAAAGTTGAGCTTGCTTACGCAGATTTTGAAATTAAAAAATACAATGAGGCAAGAGAACAATGTGACAGTTTGATAAACGAAAAAAAACTTACTGCAGAACAAACTGGTCGCTGCTATAATCTTAAAGGAATGATTAATATCTATCAGCACAATGATATGGCTTCGGCACTGGAAAATTTTCTGCAGGCAAGAAAATATTTTTCTGAAGCAGGGCAGCCCATTCGCGTATCGGGAGTTGAAGTTAATATCGGAAACATCTACAATATTTTTGCTCAGTATGAAAAGGCTGAAGAGCACTGGAAAAATGCTTCAAATATTAATCAATCTGTGGGGAATCTTGATCAGGAAGGAATTTTACTGCAAAGTTTCGGGTTATTTTATATGGACAGACAGAAATACGATTCTGCTGTTGAATCATTGCTGAAAGCTCAGAATATTTTTCTAAGTCTCGGCAAAGAGAATTACTATGGAGTTGTACTTATTAATCTTGGCGAAGTTTATATAAAGATATGTGAGTACCAGAAAGCACTCAACAATCTTAAAGAAGCTTATAAGATTTTCGATCGGGTAAAAAATCATGAGGAAATATCAGAAGCATTAATGCCACTTGGAAAATTATATTTTAATGTTGGCTTTACTTTAAAACTGGAAGAGACTTTTGAGTTAATGAAAGCTAATATGAAAGAAGCTATCCTACCTACCAAGTATCATACCAATCTTAAGTATCTGAACTATCTTTTATCATTTATGAAAGAAGAAAAATTTTACTCTGACGAGATAATACAAATAGTGAAAGAATATAAAGATCTTGATGAAAGAAACCTTATGATTGAAGCAAAATTCCTGTTAATAAGCTCACTTATTAGAAAGGAAAATTATAGCGATGCATTCAGTCATCTTCTCGATAATGAGTTTATTGTTTTATGTTCACAAAATTCTATATTGGAGGCAGAGAGGGAATATTTTTTAGGGATTTTATCCGGAGTTTATGCCTCAGATCATCTCTTACCTTCACTCGAATATTTCGAAAAAGCTTATGAGAGGATAAGAGATGAAAATATTTTCGAGTTAACATGGAAAACACTGTTTGCAATATCGAATATTTATATTGAAAGAGGCAATCTTAACAAAGCTAAAAGATATATAGTATATACACGCGAGCTGATTTATTTCATCGCAGAAAAAATTGAGTCGCCACGTTTGAGAGCAGCTTATTTACAGCAGAATGAAAGACTTCAGGTTTTAAAAAAATTAGAAAGTTTTTACCCAGCCTAGGAATTATGTCAGAGGGAAATATTAACATAAAAGTTTTCTCGGATTCAACAGAGCTTGTTTCAGTAACCTCTGCCCTAAAACAACTTGAACTTAAAGGATTTTCATTGGAAATTTCTTTCCCATCCGAACTTGAAATAAATAATAACGATATCATTATATTAAAACTTGAAACTCTTGATTCTGAATACTATAAAAGTGCATTAAAAGCAAGGAAAGAAAAAACAAACCGGTTTATTATTATTATAAGAAATACGGATGCACTTTTGGTAACTACATTATTGAAGCAAGGATTCTTCGATATTTTTGTTTTCCCATACGAAGTTTTAAAATTCACATCATTCCTGGCTGAAGTCATTTCGAATAAAGCATATATAACCGAGACTAACCGGATAGGTACATTCGGAATGAATCGACAGGGAATAAAATCCATTCTTGGTGATTCGGAAAAGTTGTTACGAGCAGTAGAGCTCGCAAGCAAAGTATCAGAAAAAAGTAATTCAAATGTTCTAATCCTCGGCGAAACCGGCACTGGAAAAGGATTGTTTGCAAGAGCAATTCACAACAATGGTCCGGCAAGCCAATTTCCATTCATTGATATTGTGTGTACAGCAATTCCTGAAAACCTGCTAGAATCAGAATTATTTGGATATGAAGCAGGTGCTTTTACAAGTGCACGAACTAGAAAGATCGGATTATTTGAACTTGCTGATAGAGGGACTTTGTTCCTTGATGAAATTGGTGACTTGAATAATAATATTCAGACTAAACTTTTAAGAGCTATTGAAAAAAAAGTTATAAAGAGGCTTGGGGGAGTAGTTGATATTCCAATCAACTCAAGGATCATTTCTGCAACTAACAGAGATCTGGAATCAATGGTTGAAAGAAATCTTTTCAGGAGAGATCTATTTCATAGATTGAATGTTGTTTCAATTGATATCCCTTCTTTAAAAGAAAGAGGAGAAGATATTGTTCTGCTTGCAAACCACTTTATCGATGAATACAATAAACAGTTTAATAGATCAGTCAAGAAGCTTGATAAAGATGTTCAACATCTTTTAATGGGTTATCCGTGGCCCGGAAATGTCCGTGAATTAAGAAATGCTATTGAAAGAGCAGTACTTTTAAGTGAAGATAAAAAATTACAATTAGATGATTTTAGTAACCTCATAAACAATGTTCCATTTAAAAAAGATACTGGTGTTCCTGCTGCAGAAGTTCCAACCAATATAATTCGGTTCGATATAAATTATGGTATCACAAACCTCAGGAAATTAGATAAACAATATGCCAGAGAAGTTCTTATAAAATTAGGTGGGAATAAAACTCAGACTGCAAAATTGTTGGGGATTTCAAGACCCAAGTTAGATACATTATTGAAAAATTGAAAAGTTAAAAAATTTGCACTCAGTTTTATGATCTTCGATTTTTCATCATTTTAAGCATTTATAAGCTGACTTGAAAATCAAATTTTTAGTAAGATTATTTTACAAGAACTAAATTTCTATCCCGCCGAAGCGTAAATATTACCTATAAAAGATTATAATTTTGTTAGATTTCTAACAAACGGCAATTTTTCCCATGGCATAAACATTGGCTTTTAACTTGTCCTAGTGAGGGCTGCAAATCAGCAGTTTACGGGTGGGGTGTGTGTCAAACTACTAGTAGTGTGTCATAATTAAATGAGTGGTACTATGCGAATTATATTATCCCTAGCCTTTTGTGGGGGACTGTTCATGTCCGGACTCGCTCAGGTTGCCGACAACGTTCAGGAAGCAACCAGGTATCGGGTTTGTCAGGATAATATAACTTCTATAGCAGAGAGTCACGACTTAACATCAGTTGAAGTTTCACAAAGTGAAATGCGAGTACTTGAAAATAAATCAAGTGCTCAATTGCAAGAACTTGGTGATGAAACTGATGGTCGTTATGGTTGGGTTCGCTCAGGTTCACAGCTTGAAGAACTTGGAAGCCGTTATGGCTGGGTTCGCTCAGGTTCACAGCTTGAAGAACTCGGAAGCCGTTATGGCTGGGTTCGCTCAGGTTCACAACTTGAAGAACTTGGTGACGAAAACGATGGTCGTTATGGTTGGGTGAGATAATGCTAATAGCATTATCAAACGACTGAAGCTATAGATAGGTTAAGTTTTGATGAATTAGTTCTCCATAGGCCTACTATGTTAAGCCTTCAATTTCGATTGAAGGCTTTTTTATTATTCTTTGGAAGTGACTATTTTTCAAGGGTAATTATGTGATGATGATAAATACTCTGATTAGAAACCTTTGAAATTCAAAAAGTTGACTTCATTTAAAATTTCTGATTTATTCGGAATACATGTTTAGAATTTCTCTCCTTCTAGTTATCATTTCTAATTTTATAATTGCTCAAGAAATTTCATGGGTTACAATAGTTGCAGGTAATGATGCAAAAACTATCCCTGCTTATAATTATCATGGCTCTGTTTACTTATCGGTTCAGTTTTTTGCGGAAAGTCTTAATAGAAGATATAAATTATCTGATGACAGGAAACATATCGAGATTGATTTTGAAGAAGTCAAAATAGAACTTACTGCAAATAATCCCTTCGTTAAAATATTCTCAAAATTATCTAACGAGTCTGAAACATTTCAGTCTCCTACCTCCTCACATTTTATCGACGAATTAATTTTTCTGCCTTTAGAAGAGACTCTTGATCTGTTCAACACTTACGGCAAGGAATTAATCATTATCAATAGCCCAAATAGATTAATGGTACTTCCGCAAGAACAAAATCAGGTAACCATAATTGAAAATATTGTAGTTGATGATAATCAAAATGGAACTTTTATAAAGATATCTTCCAACGATAAAATTTTAACTCATTTAACAGATGAATCAGGAGATTCATTTACAATGAGAATCCAGAAATCATCAATACAGGAAAAAGATTTTTCCAGCATTTCTTCATCAGGTCTTGTTAAGAACTTGGCGATTGCAAATGTAGATGGTGATGTAGAAATAAAAGTAAAAAAAATTTCTCCCGAGATTACATTTGAATTCTTTAATTCGTTTAATGGGAATGATTTAATCATACACTTGTTCGAAAGAGTTCAATCCAGCTGGCTGGAGAGGGAAAGTGAACACTTCAAAGTAATCTACAGAGAAAATCATGCACACCTGGTTAACTATATTTTAGTCTCAGCTGAAAATTCATTTCGACTTCTTTCGAATTTATTCAAATATGAAACTCATGATAAAATCATTATAACTACTTATGATGTAAGTGATTATGGAATGGCTGCTACAAGCACAACACCACAAAATTTTATAAGGCTTGAGATAGAACCCCTTGAACCGGGTTACGAGGTTATTCCGTATAATGAAAGAATTCAATGGCTACTCACACACGAGATTGTGCATGTAATTATTAATGATTCGGAAGCTGGAGCAGAATCATTTTTCAGAAAAATGTTCAGGAAAGTTCCGCCCGAAAAAACTCAGCCGCTTTCTGTTCCATATAGTCTTCTAACAAACTACAACAGATATTCTCCACGATGGCATCAGGAATCAATAGCAGTTTTTTTTGAAACCTGGTTGAGCGGAGGTTACGGAAGAGAACTTGGCAGTTTTGATGAAATGTATTTTCGTAATCTGGTAGCCGAAAAGAAAAAATTCCCATCACAATTAGATTTGGAGACTCTTTTGAGTCACAACTCAATGTTCTTGGAAAATAATTTTTATACTTATGGAGGAAGATTTGTTGGTTATATGGCAATTGAATACGGCGAAGAAAAAGTTTTGGACTGGTTTAGAACGGATGAAGATGACGCCTATGAAGGTTTTGAAGGAAGATTTAACAAAGTATTCCAAATAGATTTTGATAAAGCCTGGGACGATTTCATCAATTACGAAATTGATTTTCAGAATAAGAATTTGGAAATATTATCTCAATCAGAATTCACTCAGCTTAAAAATTTAAGCAATGAAAAATTTGGATGGGTTTCAAAAGCATATATTGATCAAAAAACTAATTCAGTAATATATAGTCATCACAAACCTCACGAATTAGCGAAACTTCAGAATTTAAATTTATCATCGGGAGTATCCGAAAAAATTATTTCATTGCCAACACCAAGCATGCTTCAGGTTTCTTCACTTGCATTTGATGAAAGCAACAAGATATTATTTTATACTACTAACAATAACCAACTGTTCCGAGATATCTGGGCTTATGACATTGAAAAAAAATCTGAAAAAATTCTTTTTAAGGATGCAAGAGTTGGTGATTTAACAGTTTCCCCGGTTACTCAAGATTTATGGGGAATCCGGCACAACGCTGGTTTTGCTACAATCTGTGTGTCCAGATTT
>JANWIS010000121.1 GCA_025449775.1 Ignavibacteriaceae bacterium | reverse complement strand
TGTGATTCAGAAACAATCAAAATTATTCTTGCATTTATTTTAATCATTGCGTAGTTTTTACCGAAAAATTTTTAAACTTCGAGCGTAATGTAACACTTCTTCCAGGTTAGCTGTTTAGAAATAAAAATTAAAATCACTATAAAAAAAATCCTAAAGGAGGATACTAAATGAAAAAAATACTGATACTATTCACTGCTCTTTTTATCTGCGGTAATATTCAGGCACAGAATGATTCAGGAGGAAATGAAGTGCTTGTATTGTTTCACGACACAACGGTTGTAGCAAGTCAGCCAAAGCGTCTTGCAGATAAGGATACACTATTCGATAATCTGTATGCATTGCTTAGCAATTTTGACCGCCAGACTTTTGACTCAAATTCAACTTTATCAAACCTGAGCAGTTACAAATCATTAATAATTCAGGAAACATCTTTCGATGCATTAATCTGCAGGTATATCGGACTTACAGGTAGAATAGCATTGAAGAGCTGGTTAACTTCCGGAACTTCCCAGGACAAGCGAGCTGTTATTTTTATTAATGCAGATCATGCCTATAATTATTCACGTCCAACTTCAGCAGCCAGAGATTTACCATTAGCTCAGAATTTATTAATGTTCAATTACAGAAATGATAACGGAACTCTAACGGGTCAGAATTCTATCGTCGGCGTTGGTATTGATGTTGGTAACGTCCGGACAATGACTGCTACTCCTGTTGGCAGCGGTTACTGGCCAGATGGAGTTCAGCCATTAGGAACAAGTACAGTCCTCTACAGATATTCAGGAAGAGGTGTTGCTGATACAGTTGCTGCAGTTGCAGTTGTTGATACACATTACGTTGCATTATCTCTCTTCCAGGATCCACGTTACTTCACAAATGGAAATTTTTATCATGTTTTATTTGAACTTATTCAATTTGCAGTTACCAACGGCGGATCTTTCCCCGGATTCATTCCCGTCGAGCTGACATCTTTTGCTGCTTCAGTACTTGGAACAGATGTAAACTTAAGCTGGATTACTGCAACTGAATTAAATAACCAGGGATTTGATATTCAAAGAAGCACTGATAAAAACGATTGGGAGACAATAGGATTTGTTGATGGTTTTGGGACAACTACAGAAATGAAATATTATTCTTATTCCGACAACGAACTGAAAGCCGGTACTTATTATTATCGTCTCAAGCAGATAGATTTTGATGGTACATTTGATTACTCATCAGTTGTTGAAGCTGTTGTTACAATACCGATAGAATATGCATTACAACAGAACTATCCGAATCCGTTTAACCCATCAACAAAAATTAATTTCAGCTTAGCTGCAGATTCTAAAGTAATGCTGAAGATTTATGATATTCTCGGACAGGAAGTTACAACGTTAATTAACGGAGATATGTCTTTAGGTGAACATGAAATATCATTCAATGCAGCGGGATTGAACAGCGGAGTTTACATTTATCGATTGGACGCTGAAGGAGTTAACGGAAAGAGCTTTTCATCTGTTAAGAAGATGATACTGAGTAAATAATTTTTCACTCAGCTTTTTATTAAAGCCGTCTCTGAATAAGTGACGGCTTTTTTATTTTCAAATCACGCTCTGCGGATCGACATCATAAATCAATCTCACATCTTTGTGTCTGGACTTTTTGTTAAACTCAGTGAAAGAATCGATAATTGCTTTCCTTAAAATCTTTCCACCGGCATCTGTTTCCCTTGGAGATTTAATTAATATCTGGTAACGATATTGATTTTTAAGTCTTGCAATTATTGCTGGTGATGGCGGAGATATTTTCAGCCACTTGTTGTATTTTTTTAATTCATTATAAAAATCTGCAATCGCCCCTTTAGCTCTCTGATTGTTTTGATCCTTTGCTTCGATCAATGCAATTCTTGTGAAAGGTGGAAAACCCATTTTTTCACGGTCAGCAATTTCTCTTTCGTAAAATCCATTGTAATTATTGTTAAGCACCATCTGCAGAGCAAAATGTTTTTCATTTTGTGTCTGGATAATTACTTCACCCGGAGCTTTACTTCTTCCTGCCCTTCCGGCAACTTGTGTTAACAACTGGAAAGTTCTTTCATCGGCACGGAAATCAGGAAGCCATAAAGTTGTTTCAGCAGAAATAACACCGACAAGTGTAACACGGGAAAAATCTAATCCTTTCGAAACCATCTGGGTTCCGACAAGTATATCAATTTCGCCATTACCAAATGATAAAAGTAATCTGCTGAGAGAAGATTTTTTTGTTATTGAATCGGAATCAATTCTGCTTAACCTGGCTTTCGGAAAATAAAATTCAAGTTCATCTTCAACTCTTTCTGTACCGGCTCCAAAATATTTTATTCGAATTGAACCGCAATGAGTACAGGTTGCCGGCACATCTTTAACTGATCCGCAATAATGACATTGAATATTATTTTGATTGATATGGAAGACCATCGGAACAGAACAATTATCACAGACTTCAACTTCACTGCAATCCGTGCAATAAAGCTGCGTTGAGAATCCTCTCCTGTTCTGTAAAATGATAACACCCTCATTCCGTTTTAATCTTTCTTCTGCTTTGTCAAGAAGAGTTTTGGAAAAAATATTTTCCATCCGCTGTTTTTTTCTTTCCTTATTTATATCGACTAATGTTATCACAGGAAGTTTTGCATTATCTATCCGTTCCGGAAGTCTGAGTAATTTGAACTTACCTGTATTTGCATTATACATACTTTCAACTGATGGAGTAGCTGATCCCAACAGAACAGGACAGTTAACAACGCTTGCAAGTATTATTGCCGAATCACGGGCGTTGTATTTTGGTGTCATATCTGACTGCTTATAACTTGCATCGTGTTCTTCATCAACTACAATTAATCCTAAATTTTTCAGCGGTGCAAAAAGTGCTGATCTTGCTCCGATCACAACAGATGATTTTCTTTTAAAGATTCTTCTCCAAGAATCATATCGTTCTCCAGGAGACATCCGGCTGTGTAAAACTGTAACTTCATCTCCAAATACATTAAAGAATCTTGAGGTGATTTGCGGTGTAAGTGAGATTTCAGGAACAAGTATCAATGCAGTTTTTTTCTTTTCAAGAACTTTCTTAGTCAGCTCGATGTAAACCTGGGTTTTTCCGCTTCCGGTTACTCCGTGTAATAAAAAAGTTTTGAAATTTTCATTTGCTATCTCAACACTAACTTCTTTAGTCACTTCCGACTGTTTCTCTGAAAGAATTAATTCTAACTTTTCTTCTTTAAAAACCTCAACATATTTCCTGTCTATTTCCTGTTCATATAATTTTACGATTCCTTTAATGGAAAGTGAATCGAGTGAAGATTTTGAAGAAGAAGTTTTGTGAAGCAATTCAGCGACGGGCAAACCTTTGCCTTTTGCAGAAATCAATTCGAGCAATACCTTAACCTGTTTCGGCGAACGACGTTCAACTTCCGGAAATATCGAATAAACTTCACTGACAGGTTTATTTAATTTAACATAGTTTACTGTTTTCGGTTTTACTTTTGCACTCTGCAGTGTATCGAGAATTGTAACAAGTCCCTGTTCCTGAAGTGTTCTGAGAATTGAATAAATATTTTTCTTCCTGACAGATTTTTGGAGCCGGGAAAAACTCATTTCCTGTTTTTGAGCAAGCGTCTTAAGAATAACTGCTCTAGTCGATGTTTTATTTTTTTCTTTTGTAAAAAGTTGAAGGCAAGCCTGCTGGTCGGAAATAATTTTTCTTTTTGACTCGACTTCAGAGCCATAAGGAACAGCAAGCTTTAATGCTTCGCCGAATGAACATAAGTAATAATCCGCAAGCCATTCATAAAACTTAAACCGATCTTTATCAACTATCGGAAGCTCATCAATTATATCGGTTATTAATTTTATTTTTTCTTTGAGTGAAACGGATTGAGGCTTATTAATTATAAATCCTGTAAGTGTACGCTTGCCGAAAGGAACAACGGCTCTCACCCCAATTTTTGCTTGACTTTCGAGTTCTTTTGGTACGAGGTATGTAAAAGCTTTTCGAAATGGTAAAGGGAAAACTATCTCAACATACATTTATTTTTCTTCTTCAAGATATTTGCTCAACTCAACCAGGCTGGAATTTTCCACATTTGCGCTGAACATTTCAAATTTCAGAGTCTTTACTGAATTATCCCACATAATTCTTTTATGATTTTCTGATAAAACAATTTCCCCGTTGGTTGAAATAACACTGTCTTCAAGTCCTAGAGTTAGAAAATAAAATGGTTCTTCATAAACTATTCCTTCCACTTTTGAAATATCATCAAAAGTATATTGTACGGTTCCGATTAATTTTCCTCCGCTTACAAAAAGGTTACGATCGAAAATATTTTTTCCTTCAGCCTTCATCTGTTCGATAAATTCATCGCTCTTCAGCATATGTTGAAATAACTGGTTCTTATCCTCACTCAACTCCGATGAATTCATTGCATCGGACCTGATATCTTTTATATTAACTTCAACCTTTCCGGACAGATCAGAATCAACATTTACTTCATAAGAAGCTGAATGAAAAACAAGACATCCCTGTGCAAAGATGGTCAGTATAAATATCAAAAGAAAATTTTTTATCGTCATTAACATTTATCCTCTATCGAATTAAACAATATGTAAAGCTAAACCAGTATGTGATAAAAATAAAGTTGAATTATTAACCGCAATTTTAAAACTTATATTGAAATGAAATGAAAGATTGAGTAAATGTGGAATTTAATTTTTGAGCTACAATACTCCAGGTTCCAACAATTTCAGTTGGTTAGTGATTGTATTTAGCTCTGCTTTAATACCGAATGGTAAAGTAAATTTATCGACTACATGCCCGAAAGACAGCCCGTAAACCACAGGAATTCCAAGATTGCCAAGCCTTTCTTTTAATACTTCCATCAAGGAGAAAGATTTTATGAAAGCCGGATTTGATTTGTTTGGTTCACAGAGTTTAAAAACTCCGAGCGCAATTCCGGCTGCATTCTTAAATTTGCCTGCTTGAAGTAACTGAGTTAGCATTCTATCAACACGATACGGCTCTTCAAGAAATTCTTCTAAGTAAATTATTTTACCCGAGTAATCAATATCATAATCAGTTCCGATAAGTGAAACAGCAAGTGTTAAATTCCCTCCAATAAGTTCTCCTTTAGCAATGCCATCAGTTATTGTAGCTATTCCATACGGATTATAATTATTGCTGCTAACAGAATTCACCAATTCAAAACCGCTTACTGGCTCAAGCAAAACTTTATTAAAACAAGCGGTACTGAATCGGCTGAATGTTGAAATAGCAATCGGTCCATGGAAAGTAATAAGGCTGCTGTTTTTAAAAAGTGAGTAATGTAAAGCTGTAACATCGCTAAAGCCGATAAACGGTTTCGGGTTTTCACGGATTAATTTGTAATCGAGATAAGGAAGAATTCTGGCACAGCCATATCCACCACGGGCACAAATTATTCCATGCACATCATTTCTCTCAAACATTTCATTCAAATCTGCTGCACGATCTTCATCTTGTGCAGAGAAGTAACCATTCTTCTGCATCAATTTATCAGAGTATGTAACATTAAATCCAAGATTCCGAAGATTGTTAACAGACTCCTGCTTTTCGGCTTCTGTGATGTAACTGCCCGGAGTTACAAGCGCAATTGTATCTCCTTTATTCAACCTGACCGGCTTTAAAAGTTTTTTAACGGGAGGACTTAGTTCATTATTAATTGATGATGTTGGAACTGATGCAGCTATTGCGGCTGTTGAGACTGTTTTTATGAAGTTTCTGCGTTTCACTAAAATTGGATAAACTTTTGATTTTATATCTCTGCAAAAATATCATAATCATCTGTAACATCAAGCAGACAAAAGCATGTTAAAAAACACCTGAATTGTACGAACTAAATTTTTGGTGTGAAAAGATGATCGGTTGAATTTATGTTTTTGGTTGTGAAAAATAATTGCTGACCACATTTAAATAGCCTCGCTGCAAAAAAAGAGAGTTGGTATTGTGCCACCCGTGATATCAGCTTTCTGCAGTCGGGGCTTTTTTATTTTTTATTTTTTCAACTTCTAATCACTTTTTAACTTGTAATTTTACTCAAGAGCCAGGTTCAACCCCAGATCAAATTTGAAATCCCTCCCCTTTTGGGTAAATTTGTCTTCATTTTTTTAGAAAAACGAAATATTAATGAAATTTCCGCACACCGAAATAGAATCCAAATGGCAGAAGTATTGGGAAGAAAAACAGGTTTATAAAACTAATTTTTCAAACCTCAATAAAAAACTCTATCACTTGAATATGTTCTTGTATCCGTCAGGTTCAAATCTCCACACTGGACATTGGTATCACTATGGACCTTCCGATTCTTGGGCACGTTACAAAAGATTGAACGGCTGGAATGTTTTTGAACCGATGGGTTATGATGCTTTCGGATTGCCTGCTGAGAATTACGCGATCCAGACTGGAATTCATCCACAGGACAGTACAATAAAAAATATCAAAAATATTAAAGAGCAGTTAAAACGAATCGGATGTATGTACGATTGGAATGCAGAATTGATGACTTGCTCACCTGAATATTACAAATGGAATCAATGGCTCTTTCTTCAACTTTACAAAAAAGGATTGGCGTACAGAAAGAAAGCGCCTGTTAATTGGTGTCCGAATGA
>JANWIS010000120.1 GCA_025449775.1 Ignavibacteriaceae bacterium | reverse complement strand
CGGCAGAACCGGTGATCTTGGATTTGCTGACTTCGGATTGAATTCAACATTGAGATTGGAGAACGAAGATATTTCACCAAGAAAAAATACAATCAGGTATCTTGATATTCTTGTTACTAATCCTTTCAACCACGAAGTTACTAACTTTCTTAACACAAGGTTTGATCAATATCGGAAAGACTTTTATTTATTTGCTGATTCAATAACATCAGCTCAGTTCGATATTACAAACAACATCGAAAGCCGTACTGAAACAAATTTCTTTTTACAGGATCTTCTCCGACACAATAATCTATTCGGCTTGCTCGAGTTTGAAATTTCCGGCAGAATAAATTTAAGAACAATTGACAGGGACACTCGTTATAAATCTGCAGACGTTCAGTCAACTTCAATTTTTGATACACAGGTAGATGAGCTGGGCATTGTAGTTGAATCAGGATTATTTTACAAAACAGAAACTGCGGATGCCGGATTTAAAATTAATTATTCCGAACGAGATGAAAAACATATCACTAAAAGATTTGAAGGTGCTGATGAAACTTTTTATGAGCAAAGGTCTGACTTGGAAAGCAGGAAGAACAACAACTCTTACAGAACATCAGTATCATTGCTTGGCAATATATATTTCTCACGTAAAGATCATTTATCGATGAGCATTTATCACAGCAAATTGAAATACGATACACCAAGCCTTGATAATGATGATGACAGGGATGAATTATTAACAATTGTAAGGATAAGATATATCAGAGATCTCACACCATTCTTCCAGCTGTTTACGACTTTAGAAGGAACAGTAAGTCATCTTGTTTATCTATATGCCAGCAGAACTGCCAATAATAATATCAATCGAGTGTTAAGATTTTCTGCTGGAGGCTATTATAACGGAGTAAAATTTTCTTCATTAAATAATTTTGAAGTTTCAGCCAATTACACTGTTTATGATTTTGAAGATCTATCAACAAATCTCAGAAGTATTTCATTCAGGCAGTTTCTTGCAACAGATTCAACACATTACCGGATAACAGCAAATTTTTCTTTTATACTGACCGGATATATGAAACTTACTGAACAAGGAGAGCTCGATTGGGCTGACTTTGCTGAACGCCCTCAAAGATATATCAGAGAAATTTTTGCTGATCCAAAGTTTGGGATTGTCTCACAAAATTCTTTTTTTGCATTAGGACTGAGATATTTTTCACTCAATACATTTAATTATGATGAACAAAACAGAATTCCTGATTCGGAGTTTCTTAGCATTGGCCCTCTATTTGAGATATTAATCGGAAGTAAAATGTTATTCTTAAAATTGACATCCTGGTATGAATTCATCTCGGACAGCAGAAGTGCTGACAGACAGAGACTTAGTGGAATTTTAGCAATGAATTGGAATTTCTGATTCACAAAAGTTAATTTATAATCACCTTTAATAAAATTATTTGAACTTTGCCTGAACCATTTTATCAATTAGAAGTTGAAAGCGATCCGAACAACCTTATAACGGTCGAAGAGTTTGTAAATTATTTTGCCAAGGATATAGGCTTGAATGATGACCAGCTTTCAGCTTTATTGCTTGCCGTAACGGAAGCAACAACTAATGCAATGATTCATGCAAACAAATGCGATGCAACAAAGCTTGTTTCTATATGGGCTCATGTTGAAGATTCAAAACTCATTGTAAAAATAAAAGATGAAGGAAAAGGATTTGATCCGGCAAGAATTCCAAATCCAACTGATCCTGAAAACCTTTTGAAAGATTCAGGTCGTGGTGTTTATCTTATGCGTGTTTATATGGATGAAGTAAAACATAATGTAACAGAATCCGGCACCGAAACTATATTAGTTTTGAAACTCAAATAATTCCTTCCAAAATCTTCCTTCAATATCGGACAAAAATTATTAGCTCTGACTTATTTTAATTATTTTAAATTTCATTAACATCATTTTTATTTAACACTGGACTTACAATGGGCAGAAAAAAAATTTCACTTATAGGAGGCGGACAGATTGGTGGAGTATTGGTACAACTCATCGCCTTAAGACAGCTTGGCGATGTTGTATTATTCGATATAGTTGAAGATTTGCCTCAGGGAAAAACTCTCGATATTGTTGAAGCATCAAGAATAGACGGGTTTGACATTTCTATTAAAGGAACAAATGATTATAAAGATATTAATGGTTCTGATATTGTAATTGTAACAGCAGGCTTACCGAGGAAACCGGGAATGAGCAGAGATGATCTGCTAACTACTAATGCGAAAATAATTCAATCAGTTGCAGAAAATGTTAAGAAGTATGCACCTGATTCCATCGTGATAATTGTTTCCAATCCTTTAGATGCAATGGTTACGCTTTTTAAAAAGATAACTGGATTTCCTACAAGCAGAGTTATCGGTCAGGCTGGAGTTCTTGACTCATCCAGGTTTTCTACATTCATTGCGTGGGAACTTGGAGTATCGGTTAAAGATGTAAATGCAATGGTGCTTGGCGGACATGGAGATACAATGGTTCCGATAGTAAGATATGCTAACATTAACGGTATTCCTGTTATGGAATTATTAGAGAAAAAATATAAAGATAAAACAAAAGCTGCTGAAGTTATGAATGCTATGATTGAGAGAACAAAAATGGCTGGCGGTGAAGTTGTAAAATTATTGAAAACGGGATCAGCTTTTTATTCACCGGCTTCAGCTTCAATTTCAATGGCAGAAGCAATTATATATGATGAAAAAAGAGTGCTGCCTGTTTGTGCCTTTTTGAACGGAGAGTTTGGTGTTAAAGGATATTATGTCGGCGTTCCGGCAGTGCTTGGTGCAAATGGAGTTGAAAAAATTATTGAGTTCGATCTGAATGATGAAGAAAAAGCTCTTCTTGATAATTCAGTAAATGCAGTTAAAAGTCTTGTAGCTGACATGGAGAGATTAGGATTTTGATTTTACTATAAAGGTTTAAAACAAAAAACCCTCCTGATAGGAGGGTTTTTTTATTCTACAAAAATCTTCTTAAGCTGAATAAACACTAACGTATTTTCTGTTTCCTCTTTTAATTTCGAATTTAACAACTCCATCTGCTATTGCAAATAGTGTATCATCATTTCCTTTTTTAACATTGGTCCCGGGATGAAACTTAGTCCCCCGTTGTCTTACAAGAATATTTCCTGCAATAACTTTTTCTCCACCAAATCTTTTTACTCCAAGATATTGCGGATTACTATCTCTTCCATTCCTTGTTGAACCCTGACCTTTTTTATGTGCCATAAATTATTTCCTTCCTAAGCAATTTTTAAAACTTCAATTTTTGTATACTGCTGTCTGTGTCCTCTTTTCTTCTTGTAACCTTTTCTGATCTTCTTCTTAAAGACAATTACTTTATCATCTTTTATATGCTCGAGAACACGATCGTTTACTTTAGCTCCTTTAATTTCAGGTGTTCCGATTTTAACTTTCTTTTCGTCTCCTATCATTAAAACTGAATTAAAAGTAACTTCAGAATCAACTTTACTGTCTAGCCTGGGGACGTTATACTTACGTTTTTCCAGAACTTTTATTTGATCTCCATGAACATCAATTATTGCGAACATTGTAATCCTTTATGCTTGAAATTTTGAGGAACAAATCTAATTAATCAGTCTCTTACAATCAATCCCAAAGTATGATTTAAATTAGATGTAAAAATTATTTTTTCAGGTAGAACGAAAACTCACTTCCCTTGCCCGCTTCGCTATTCACAATAACTTTTGAATGATGGGCTTCAATTATATGCTTTACGATGGCTAATCCAAGTCCGGTTCCGCCAATAGACCTTGACCGAGCTTTATCAATTCTGAAAAACCGTTCAAAAATCCTATCGACATAACTTTCCGAAATTCCTATTCCTGTATCTTTCACACTAATTTTAGCCTGCTTTTCCTCTTCCTGAACAATAATTTCAATCTTCCCTTTTTCTGTATATTTTATAGCATTATGCACAAGGTTTACAAGAACCTGTCTCAGTTTATCCCTGTCACCAAAAACTTGCAGATCTTCTCTTGCAGGAATTGTATCGAGGATAAGTTTTTTATCTTCAGCCATCTTTTTATTTTCCTGGAAGACCTGGCTGATCAGACTATTAATCTCAAAATACCTGTAGCTCATTCGCATTTCACCTGATTCTATCATTGAAATATCTATCAGGTCATTAAGTAAATTACTCAGTGATATTGTATTCTGATTAGCCTTTTCAAGAAAATTCATATTAACTTTTTTGTCATGGATTGCTCCATTCAATAATGTTTCTATGTATCCCTGGATTGCAAAGATAGGTGTTCTTAATTCGTGAGAAACATTTGCAAGGAATTGCGACCGTACTCTCTGAAGTCGTTGAAGATTATCAATATCACTTTTTTCTTTTCTGAACATTTTTTTAATTGCACGTTCAATAGAATGTAAACCGGAGCCTAGCTTTATCTCTTCCTCGTTATTGTATTTACCTTCCCTTATATTATTGATGATCAATTTTATCTCATCGAGTTCTTTGTTCCTTTTTCCACCAATGAAGTAAAATGCGATAATGTTTGCAACAATAACTGCGAAGATTAATAACGGCAGGAATGAAATGGAATCTCTGAACAAAAATATTATTACTGCGAAAAGAATATTTATAATTAAGAATTCCCTGTAGTAAACTAAAGCAGATACAAGGTTTATAATAAACTTATTGGTTGTTTTGAAATCTGTATCCAACACCTTTTACTGTTTCGATTAGTTCTGAGTGTTTATCTAATTTTTCGCGAATCTTCCTGATATGCACATCTATTGTGCGGTCAATTACATATACATCATTTCCCCAGATTTCCTTCAGCAACGATTCTCTTGTTAAAACTTTACCAGGATTGCTTGCAAGGAAATGAATTAATTGAAACTCTTTCCTCGGAAAAAATTTTTGCTTGCCATCTATAGTTATAACAAATCTTTCAACATCAATTACAAGACTGCCAACCTTCAATACTTTTACATCAGAAGTTTTTTTTGCATTATCATCAACTTTTCTTAGATTGGATTTTATTCGTGCAATAAGTTTTTTAGGCGATATCGGCTTCTGAATATAATCGCTTGCACCGAGATCCAATCCTTTTATCTCATCCGTCTCACTGGATTTGGCAGTAAGAAAAATTATTGGGATATCATTGTACTCTTTGTTTTTTTTTATCTGTTCGGAAACTTCAAAACCATCCATCTCTGGCATCATAATATCAAGAATTATCAGATCAGGTTTGTACGATAACTTTTTAAGCGCATCCTTTCCATCGTAACTTACCAGGACTTCAAAATTTTCCTGTTCAAGATTGTACTTAAGAAATTCAATTATATCAGGTTCATCATCAACGAGTAAAATCTTTTTCATGCTTTTATGATAATATTATTTCCTGATCTTTTTCTGCTGATTTATACATCGCATCAACAATTGTCAAAAGCTGCAATGCTTCTTCACCTGAGGAAAAAATAGGATTAAGTCCTCTAATTGCTCCAATAAAACTTTTAAGCTCATTTAAATAAGATTTCTTAAATGCTTCAGCAGGTGTATCGAGAATAGATGTGCCGAGATCAATTTGTTCAGATTCCAGCATCTTAATAAGTTTGAACGGGTTGGCTCCGATGCTTCCCTTTGTTCCATAAATTGTTGTGTAAAAATTATCTTTACCTTCTGCAAGAACCCAGCTCGCTTCCAGACTTATTAATACAGAATTATCACATCTTATAAAACTAATTGATGTATCTTCAAGATTTTTTGACTGGTGATAAAAATTTTTAGTTGAAACTGAAATTGCACGTGGATAATCAGCAAGCCAAAGTGCAAGATCAACCAGATGAATTCCGAGATCAAGAATAACACCTCCGCCTGCTTCTTCTCTTCTGTTGAACCACTTTTCGTTGCTGCTCTGTTTACGAATCCATCCGCATTTTATATAACATGGTTTTCCAATTTCTCCGGCATCAATCAGTGTCCTTATCAACATTGAATCAGGTCTGTATCGCATATTCATTCCAACCATCAGCTTCTTGTTGTTCTTTTTTGCTGCTTCGATAATCTCTTCACCTTCGCTTCGGGTTCGTGCAAGCGGTTTTTCAACAAGCACATCTTTTCCTGCATTGAGTGCATCGATTGCCATCTGCTTATGAAGATTTGTTGGTGTGGAAATGATCACTGCATTCGAGTCATCATTCTTTAATAATTCTTTGTAATCAGTATATCTTTTTGTTACCTGGAATTTATCAGCTACAGAATGAAGCCTGCTTTTATTTATTTCTGAAACTGCAGTGATTTGTGCACTGTTGATCTTTAACAAGTTGGGTAAATGAACAAGTTGAGCAACGCTCCCCAATCCGATAACAGCAACCCGGGTTTTTTCCATTAAAGAATTGCTTTCTCCGTTGACTTTGAACTTCGGATGAATGAAGATATACGGGAAGCAATTGATTCAGGGTCAATTGATATTTGTTTGTGAAGTTCAGGTTGTGTTCCATGATCGAAAAACTCATCAGGCATTCCTATCCGCAGAATATCATTTTTATAATTTGCGTCGATAAAATATTCAGCAACAGCCGAACCAAAACCACCGGGTAAATTATTTTCTTCGATCGTCACTATCTTTTCAAACTTCGAAGCAATTTTATCGAGACGTTCTGCATCCAGCGGTTTTACAAAACGCATATTCGTAACTTCACAATTAATTCCGTTACCTTTAAGAATATCAGATGCTTTCAGTGCATAATCAACCATTGAACCGATGGCAAGTATTGCAATATCATCTCCGTCAGTTAACTTTTCACTTTTACCAATTTCTATTTTCTTAAATCCATCAGAAAGCGGAACACCAAGTGCTGAACCTCTTGGATATCGAACTGCAACAGGTCCTGTACAATGTTCAGCAGCAGTGTAAACCATATCACGAAGTTCTGCTTCATCTTTTGGAGCCATTATTACCATTCCCGGAACTAGTCTGAGATATGCAAGATCAAAAGCACCGTGGTGAGTTGGTCCATCAGCACCAACCAATCCTGCACGATCAAGAATGAAAACAACATGCAGATGTTGAAGAGAAACATCGTGTATTATCTGGTCGAATGCTCTTTGTAAAAATGTAGAATAAATTGCCACAACAGGAACAATGCCTTGTGTTGCAAGCCCAGCTGCAAATGTGACGGCATGTGCTTCTGCTATTCCAACATCATAATAATTCTGTGGAATTTTTTCTTTGAGAATATCGAGTCCTGTTCCATCCGGCATTGCAGCTGTAATCCCGACAACTTTCGGATTCTTTTCAATTATTTCAACTAGTGCATTTCCAAAAATTTTAGTATATGAAACCGGTTCATTGGATTTTTTATGAGCCTTCCCGGTTATTTTATCAAAGGGTGTTGAAGCATGAAGACGCTGAGAATGACTTTCGGCAGGTTTATAACCTTTTCCTTTCTGAGTAATTGCATGAACAAGTATTGGTCCTTTCATATCTTTTACTTGCTCGAATATTTTAATTACCTGATGAACATTGTGTCCGTTCACAGGACCAAAATACCTGAAGCCGAGTGCTTCGAAAAGCATACCGGGAGTTATGACAGCTTTAATTCCATGTTCAAGCCGTACTGCTATCTTTCTCATCCGGTCACCAAATTGATCTAGCTTTCCTGTAAGATCCCAAATCTGTCCTTTGAATTTATTGTAATCTGGATGAGCGATCATCTCTGTAAAATAATTTGATATCTGCCAGACATTTGGTGCAATCGACATATTGTTATCATTTAAAACTACAATCAGGTCAGTCTTCAACACTCCGGAATTGTTCATCGCTTCATAAGCTAAACCGCCGGTCATTGCACCGTCGCCGATTATTGCAACAACTTTTCTTGGTTCTTTTTTTAAATCACGTGCAAGTGCCATTCCGAGCGAAGCTGACACAGATGTAGAAGCATGCCCGGCACCAAAAGTATCGTACTCACTTTCTGATCTTTTAAGAAAGCCGCTTATTCCTCCAAACTTTCTTATCCTGTTAAGTGCTTCTTTTCTTCCTGTAAGAATTTTATGAGGATATGCCTGATGACCAGTATCCCATACTACAAGATCATAGGGAGTATTAAAAACTTTATGAATGGCAACTGTTAATTCAACAGCTCCTAATCCTCCACCAAAGTGTCCGCCGATTTCAGAAATAGTATCAACCATATATTCTCTGATATCTGTACACAACTGTTTCAGTTGTGGTAATGAAAGCTGGCGTATATCGGATGGATAATCAACTTTGGAAAGAACAGGATATTTTTTTTCGTCAATCATTTATATGATACATCCTATGAATATAAAATAAAATTTATTCTTCAACTTGTGAAAATTTTTCTAACTGGCTTTTTAGTTCTGTTATTTTCAATTCGGATTCTCTAAGGGTTTTAAGGCAGGATTTTGAGAGTTTTACCCCTTCATCAAAAAGTACAATTGCTTCTTCAAGTTCGATGTTATCTTCTTCAAGCATTCTGCTTATTTCTTCCAGACGAAGCAGGTCTTGTTCAAAATTACTTTTTATTTTTTTCTTTTGCATTTACTCCTGAGCTACCGGGTATTCACATCACCATCATAAAATTTCAACCGGGCGTTCTGCTTTTTATTAAATTTATTAGCTCTCGTAACAAATTTAGAGTTCTGCTCTACTAAAACAAAGCCCCTCCTGAGGGTCTTCTTAACGTCAAATGCTTCCAACGACTTTGCCAATAACGAGATTTTCTTATCGTAAACGATTGAAGACTTTTCTATGTTTTTAAGAATTCTGCTTACTGTAATATCTATCTGTTGGGATTTTCTTTTCACCAGCTCGTATGGAATCCTGAAACCATAAGATCTTGTTAATGAGTTAAGTTTCTCTTTACTTTCTTCAAGATTTTCATTAATGACTCTTGATGATATTAACACGAATTCATTTATGAAGTTATGTATCTCTCTAATATCCGGTGTTGCAATTTCCATTGCAGCAGAAGGAGTTGGTGCTCGTAAATCGGCAACATAATCTGCAATAGTAAAATCAACTTCGTGTCCGACTCCGGAGATTATCGGAATCTTCGAGCTGAATATTGCTCTCGAAACTTTTTCTTCATTGAATGCCCACAAATCTTCAATTGAACCTCCGCCTCTTCCAACAATAATAACATCAATATTTTTTTGCTCATTCAAGAATTTTATACTGTTCACAATACTTTCAGCTGCACCAATCCCCTGCACTCTTGTAGGTGCAATTATTAATTCAACGAGTGGAAATCTTCTGTGTGCAACACTCACCATATCTTTGAAAGCAGCACAATCAATAGCAGTAACAATTCCAATTTTTTGCGGGAAGGATGGAATTGGTTTTTTATATTGTTCATCAAATAATCCTTCGGCATCGAGTTTCTTTTTTAGTTTTTCAAAAGCTTCCTGAAGTTCTCCAAGTCCTGATGGTTTCATCGAACGGATATCGAGCTGATAATTTCCTCTTGCCGGATAAACAGTTATGCTTCCATTAACAACTATTTTCATTCCATCCTGCGGAGTGAAGAAGACATACTGGTTTAATCCTTTCCACATTGTGCAATTGATTACAGCATCAGCATCCTTTAAACTAAAATACCAATGTCCTGAAACGTGAGCTTTGAAGTTTGAAATTTCCCCGATGACAGTAACTTTCTGAAAATTTTCTTCGAGAGTTTTACGTATCTCTTTTGTTAGTTCAGATACTGTTAGTATTTGGATTTCGTTTGGCAAGTAATTTTTTATCTCTGGAATTTTACTAGAGAAATATAAATATTAAAACCTCACACTAAAACCAAGCGTAGGAATTATCGGAAGCATTGTTGTGGTTTGTTTGCCGAGGGATAAATCTTCATTAACATAATAATCGTAGCCGATTACATTTGAACGGTTATAAATATTTATTATATCAAGATAAATTGTCCAGTCAAGATCCCACCAATCTGCAAAAGCATTTACTCGAAAATCGAGACGATGATAAATTGGTTTACGCGAGTTAAGTTTTCTGTCTGCAAAATCAACATCAAAAATTACAGGATCTTCACCTCCGTTATTATTAATATCTCTTGTTGCAATAACAGGTGTTTCGGGAGTTCCATCAAGATCCTGGTCTTCAAGAATGATTCTTGGCTTAACTCCTGCCGGCTGACTTATTGGAAAACCGGAACCGTACTGCCATCTTACTCCAAACTCAAGCCAGTTGTTAAGCTGGTAGTTTAAAACAATATTCAGTGTATGTCTTTGATCGAAGTTAAAAGGATATTCTGTTCCGTAATCAAACCTGTTTGCGTACGCAAGTGCATAAGAAACCCAGCCGGATAGTTTACTTCCCTGGAAAGTATTTTTCTTCACAAGGAAAAATTCAAATCCGTACGCTTCACCATTTGCACCATTGATTGGTATTTGTGTTAATGAATCATCACTGAAAGTTGCAGGAAGTGTCCAGCCCGATGCAAACCTTGGATCTTGTCCGGGAATTGGTTCTGTATAAAATCTGTCACCTTGAAATCTTGTTGGAGTGTAAAGGTCTTTAAAATCTTTGTAATATCCTTCAACTCTTACACTCCACTCACTTGTATGCCATCTTTCATCACCAGCCACATAATGTATTGCTTGTTCTGCAGCAAGCTGACTTGTGTAAACATCAGAAAGATCATAAAGAATTCCCTGGTCGCGTAATTTTTCATAGCCAGGTGATTGATAATACATTCCCCAAACTGCACGGACAGTTGTAAGCTGATCAAGAGCGTACGATAAAGAAATTCTCGGAGCGAAATAAGCTTTATCAAGAATGTTATAATAATCTATTCTCAAGCTTGGTTGAAAAGTAAATCTCTCCGTTAGTCTAAAATTATCCTGAAGATAAGCCCTGTAACGATTATAATTTTTTACATCTTTAAGATCATCAAGCACAGCTCTGAACTGCGGATTTGAAGCGAGAATAGCTTTCACCTGTTCATCCAGATCAAAAGTAAAGTTGATTGTAGTCTGCATAAAATCAGCACCAATACCTGATTCAAGAATGTGATTGTTGAGAATGTATGTGAACTTATCATCAACAGAATATTTTGTGTAAATAAAATTTCCACCGAAAGAAAATCGCAAAAGGTATGGAGCTAATGTATCTGGAATTGTATTTTCAAACGCATCACGGTTAAGTGATGGATCGAGAAACTGTGAATCGAAATCAGTTGTGCCATTATTTTTATACCAGGATAAAACAACTTTGTTCAACATATTTGGATTTGGTGCATAATGCCATGACGCAGAAACAAGATCATTGTTTGTGATGTTGTAAACTCCAACACTATCAGGAGAATCGCGTTCTTCACCGCTTACAACGTTTACAGCATCTCTTGATAAAATTCCGTTGAATAAAAATTTATGTCCATCATACGGACCAATAACAACTTTTCCCTGAACATCATAAAAATTAGGGAAGCTCGTGTTGTCATCAACTAATCCTGAGTTTTTTACAAACGGTTCGATGATGAGATCATAATAAGTTCTTCGTGTATTGAATAACCAGCTTCCTCTCAGGCTAAAAGGATTTTTTCCTTCAAGAACAAGATTTGCATCGACGATAGAGATATTTACATTTCCACTGAGAGATTTTGAAGTAGTTCCTTCCTTGTTGGTGACATCGAGAACAGCAGAAAGTCTGTCGCCGTATTTTGCAGGAAATCCTCCGGAGATAAGATTCACATCTTCAACTGCATCCGGATTGAACATACT
>JANWIS010000119.1 GCA_025449775.1 Ignavibacteriaceae bacterium | reverse complement strand
TGGCTGCATTGATTACAGAAACAATTATTTTCCAAAACATTATCGCAACTGCTTTGCCTGTACTTTATGCAGGAATATTTTCAGTTGGGATTGCTTTTACATTTCAGGTTGTTGCACAGAGAGAAGCGCATCCCGCTAACGCAGCAATCGTCATGAGTCTTGAATCTGTATTTGCAGTGCTCGGTGGATGGCTTATCCTCGATGAATCAATTCATTTTCGTGGTTTGATTGGATGTGCGTTAATGCTCATGGGGATGATTCTTTCACAATTTTATTTATTTAATAAAAATAGAGTATAGAAATGTTCAAGCTCAGAATTTATTTCATTATATCTTTTGCTTTATTTTGTTCAATACTTGCTGCTCAAAGTGATCTGGAAAGCAGATTAAAATCTTTTCCTGGAATAATAAGTGTAGAAAGAATTGAACCTGATTCAGAGTATGTTGAAGCATTTAAGATCTTTATTGAACAGCCGGTTGATCATAGTAATCCTGATGAAATAAAATTCCGACAAAAATTTTATTTGTCACATCGTGATTATTCTCTTCCTGCTGTAATTGAGCTAGATGGATATAACACTGATTTCAACCGACCGACTGAACTTGCCGATATCTTAAATTGTAATCAAATTGTTGTTGAACATCGTTACTTTGGTGAATCTGTGCCGGAAAATTTTGATTGGAAATATTTAACGATTGAACAAGCAGCTAAAGATCATCATAATATCATCCAGATTTTAAAAAATATTTATCAGAATAAATGGATTACAACAGGAATTAGTAAAGGCGGACAGACAACTATTTATCACAAATATTATTTTCCTGATGATGCTGATGCGTCTGTCTGTTATGTGACACCTTTAAATCTTGCTGAAGAAGATCCACGCATCTATCACTTTCTTGATCATGTTGGAACACAAGAATGCAGACAGAAGATGATTCAATTCCAGCGTGAAGTACTTAAAAGGGCTGATGAACTGCTTCCGATATTTAAACAAGTTTCAGAAAAACTCGGTTACACTTATTCTTTAGGTAATGACAGATATATTTTTGAGTATGTAATTCTTGAATATGGCTTTGCATTCTGGCAATGGCAAAATACCACATGCGAACAAATTCCTGCAACAACAGCTTCTAATGAAATTTTATTTGATCATTTATTGAAAGGATCATCGATCAATTATTTTTCTGACCAGAGCATAAAAACAGTTTTGCCTTTTTATTACCAGGCTTATTCACAGTTTGGTTACTATGGTTATGACATTTCAGACTTCAAAGACTTGCTGAAAGAAGTTAAGGAGCCGACAAGCAAAATATTTTTATCAAAAGATATGAAACCGACATTCGATTGCTGCCTGATGCAAAAAATAAATTCCTGGATTCAGAAAAATGCGGACAATATGCTTTTCATTTATGGTGAAATTGATACCTGGTCTGCAGTTGCGGTTGAACTTACTGGCGAAACAAACTCGTTGAAAATGATAAAGAAAGGCGGTTCACATACAACGAGGATCAATAATTTTGAAGGTGATGAGCTGAAAAAGATTTATAATACCCTTGAGGACTGGGTTGGGGTTGTAATTGATGACGAGTAATTATAATTTTTACTGTGGTGTCATAATAAAATAATTTTTAACAAGATATTCCAATTGTATATGAAAAATATTGGACTAAATATTCTTCATATTAAACTGTCTGTCATAATCTGCCTGACTTTCTTCTCTTCAGCTTCTCCGCAAAACTGGCCAACAATCAGTGGAAACAATCAGCATAACGGACTAACAGAAATGACAGCTCCAACAGATGTAAGCTCCATTTATTGGACTATAAACAGCAGCAGTACAGTGTTTGGAAACTCGATATTTACATACGGAAATAAATTTGTGAACTCGAGAGTTATTTTTAGTCCATCATATACTGCAAAAATTGAATGCAGAAGTTTAGATGATGGAAGTTTGCTCTGGGATAATCAAATCTCTTCTTCATCAATAATGTATTGTGTCGGCTTTAATGAGTTTGCAGTTTACGCTCACGATTATTCAACAGATTCATTGTACGCTCTTAATCCTTCAGATGGTTCCGTGCTTTGGGTAAATTCAGAATTTATGTTTGGCGGGAAGAGCGGTGTTTTATTTGCTTGTAATGGTGATCCGATTTTATTTGGCAGAAGACTAGATAAATTCACCGGACAAACAATCTGGCAATACAATTATATTGTTCCTGTTGGACCGGATGCAGGCTATGCAATGTTTAATGATACTTATTATCATTGGACCGGAAGCATCACTACTCCAAAAAAAGTTTTTGCATTGAATACAGAAACCGGTGCGTTCAAGTATGAATCAATGGATCTACCCGGTGATGGTGATCAGGAAATTCCACTTACAATCGGAGCTGATGGCACAATTTATATTGCCCGTGATGGCGGACTTCTTTATGCATTAGAAGATGATGGAAACGGAATAAATATAAAATGGACTTACTCACCTGTCTCAAGCATAACTGGTTATCTTGGTTCAAGTAATGATGGACATGTTTATTTAGTTGATGGTGGAAGAGTTAGAAAATTAGATTCTGCTCATGGAACTGTAGTCGATACATCACAGGTGACATTAGCTTCAGGATTTCTTCTTAAAATCACTGTCGATTCGGATGGAAAAGTAATTGTCTGCAACGCAGAAGCAGCTAGTGGAAAGTATTATTGCTTCAGTTCTGATCTTCAAACTTCGTTGTGGGAATTGAACGTACCGTATAATTATTATTGCGGTGCATCTTTAGGTAAAGAAGGTGCGTTTGTTGTTACAGGTGCCGGAACTCAAATTAGTGCTTATAAATTTTCAGGAACAAGAAAACCTGCAGCAGATTTTTTTGCAGAGACGACTTTAGTATTGCAAGGATCAGTAATAAATTTCTTCGATCAATCATCATATCAGCCAACTTCCTGGGAGTGGTTCTTCCCCGGCTCAGAAACAAATTCATCAACTCAGCAGAATCCGGAAAATATACTTTACAATACTCCTGGCATTTATGAAGTCTCTTTGATTACAACAAATTCATTCGGGACGGATACACTTAAAAAATCCTGTTATATTGAAGTTAAACAGGCAAACTATGTAAATGAACCGGATGAAATGTTTGATGAGTTTAAACTTTACCAGAACTTCCCCAACCCGTTCAATCCATCAACCAGTATTAGTTGGGAACAGCCGATTGAAAGTAAAACTACAATTAAAATATATGACGTGCTTGGTAAAGAATTAATGACCATTTTAGATGAGGAAATATTTCCAGGATTTCACCAGGCTGAATTCAATGCAGGCTCATTACCAAGCGGAATATATTTTTACAGGATTTTTGCAGGTAATTTTACCCAAATAAAGAAAATGATGCTCTTGAAATAATCAATACTTATTCTATATTTTATATATGAGAAATTTTGAAGTAACACTGACGTACAAATCAGAACATATCAGGCTGATAGAAACAAAGAATGTTTACATCAACCAACAGAAGGTTATAAATATTGAGCTGGATGAATCGCATTGCAATTCACCTGAAGAATTCTGTGATTCTATTATAACCCCCAATGAAAGGTTAAATATTGTCAGGATAAATGTCCGCGAAAGATCTGTTGATAACTGCATACCATTGAATTGGATATCGGAAAACTTCGGAAGAATTTATCTGCATAACGGCATCCCTCTAATACTTAATAAAAATTAATTTTTAATGTCACTTCAGAATTGATATTACCGGTATTAAAACATTGGTTCTTTTTTGAAACATATCTCAAATTAAAATCCAATTAGATACATTTAGTTTGATATTCCAGATAGCTGAGTTGATTTATTTTTAAACAATGGTGTGAATTATGGCATAATGGTTGAAACTGAGTTATTAAAATCGGAGGGTTTTGCTATGGCAATTTTTATTTTATTAGCGATTATAGTTGTCGGACTTGTAATTTATATGGTTGCGTCACTCAGGGGAATTCAGAAATCAAGAAGTGAAGTTGAAAAGTTATTCAAGTAACTTGTATTGAATTTTTAGTGGTGAGGGCGAAATGTAAAGAGACCTTAATAAGGTCTCTTTTTATTTGAATTCTACTTGAGATAAATCTGAAAACCAAATAAGATATTAAAATTTCCGAGATTAACATTTAAATCGTTTGTACTTCCATCAATATTTTCAGTCTCCCCATTTAAACTCCCGTTTTCCCATCTGCCTGTAATTTCAAACGCAGCATTCTGTGTTACAAAATGTGAGAACCCGAATCCAAGATTATAAGCAAAACCGTCCGCAGATTGAGTTGAATTAATAAAATTTCCGGTAATATTATTTACTTCCTCCGTAAATTTAAATGCTGCATACCCGGCTGAGCCTTCCGGAAAAAGTGCAAAGTTTCCACCAAGCGGAATATAGTATCTTGCCCAAAGCCCGAGAAACCAGAGTTTTTCACTAAAATATACTTTCTCATTTGATGGATTTGGATCAGGTATAGCTGTCCGATTATTTTCGCGCCATTGAAAATCAAAACCAAAAACACCATTCGTTTCAACTATACTTCCATTTCTTGAACTAAAAATAAAATTGAATCCATCAACATCACTCATTACATCTCCAGCTATTGTACTTATTTTATTTTTATAATTTTCCCAGCCGATAGTTCCCGCAATACCTCCAGTCCATCCTCCCTTTTTAAGTGCCTGTTCAAGATTAAATTGTGGATAAATATTAAACGTCAAAAACATAACAATGAATGGAATAGAATATTTTAGCATCATTTGAAAACCCTTATTGTATTTTTTAAGAAATCTGATTAATTCTATTTGAGTTGTAGAATAAACATTTTCTACTAAATGAGTGATTAAATTTTATCGAGTAGAACAAGAATACCGAATCTAAGTGCTACTGAGTTTAAATCATCTTCGACAATTTGATAAACACTGGAAACTTCAAAGACAGAAGCTTCAGCAAGTTTGAAGCGAAATCCGGCACCAAACCCTCCACCGAATTTTGCTTCATAATCTGTTGAAAATTTTTCGCTGTTGTAAACATCTGAAATGTCTGCATTCACTCTGAAGAAGTGTGCACCAGCTTCAATCGTTCCAAAAACCGATTCATTAAAATAGTATCTCATTCCGGCAAGTACAGGAATCGAATTAAAAGATACGTCAATAACAACTCCTTGTACAGCTACATTTCCAAAATTGCCGGGAAAATTCTGATACGCAGCCGAAAGAGTAACCGAAATATTTGGATCGAGCATATATTCCGCAATTATTGAACCGCCTAACCCTGTTTTTGCAATATCGGAAAATTCTCCTGTTGGAAATCCCAAATTAAAAGAGGCACCTGCAAGAAATTTATTTTGTGGAAACGAATAACCCGAAAAAAAAAGAATAAGTACAATGAAGATACTTTTATTTCGCATACAGTTCTCTCAGTAAAATTTTTAAGTTATTACGCGAATCCAAATTATCTAATCGTAGTTTTAATTCAAACAAAAGTTAAGATATAGCAATATCGACATAAAAAGATTTAATATTGCTAGTCCATTAACTCATCTTTATTTTTACAATATGAATATGCGCCCGTAGCTCAACTGGATAGAGCATCAGACTTCGGATCTGAGGGTTGTGGGTTCGAATCCTACCGGGCGTACAAGAAGCAAGTCAAAGCTTAAAAGTCAAAAGCAAATTCACTTAAACAAATTCGTAAATCTAGTTTTGATATTTTCAGAAGATTCATACCGGTTTATGTTTGCAGCTTTGCAGGAAGCTGAAAAAGCCCTCGAAGAAAATGAGGTGCCAATCGGAGCTGTTGTTGTTAAAGACAAAAAGATTATTGGCAGAGGTTACAACCAGGTTGAAAAACTTAAAGATGCAACGGCACATGCCGAAATGATCGCAGTGACTGCTGCAGCTAATAACATTGGTAACTGGCGATTAAATGATTGTTCTGTATATGTAACACTTGAACCATGTATTATGTGTACCGGAGCATTGCTCTCATCCAGAATATCTGAATTATTTTTTTCTACGTTCGATCCTAAATTTGGCGCATGCGGAAGTTTATATAATCTTGCACAGGATGGCAAAACCAATCATAAAATTCAAATCTATTCTGGTATTTATTCCGATGAAAGTAAAAGACTGCTGCAGGAATTCTTTTCACTAATAAAAAAACAAAAACCATCATAATTAATTCAGCCAAATAGTTTGAGCTTCCATTTTAATTTCTATAATTTGCATTAAAAAAAATCATTCCTTATGCAATTACTTTTATTCGGAGCACCTGGTGTTGGAAAAGGAACACAAGCAAAATTACTTTCATCAAAATTAAGCATACCTCATATCTCTACAGGGGATATTTTAAGACAAGCAGTAAAGGATCAGTCCGAGCTTGGTAAAAAAGCCGAAGAACTAATGAACAGAGGTGATCTTGTTCCTGACGAAATAATGATTGGAATTATTAAAGACCGATTAAATAAAATTGATTGTAATAACGGATTTATTCTCGATGGTTTCCCCCGTACTGAACACCAGGCTATTGAACTCGATTCGCTTCTGGAAGAATTAAACAAAGAGGTACTCACAATTATAAATCTGATTGCCCAGGAAAATGAAATTATAAAACGGCTTGGCAGCAGAAGAGCCTGTAAGATTTGTGGTAAAATTTTTACTTTAAAAGAAATCGAAGGCGTTAGTAAATGCCCCAATTGTAATGCCTCAAATAGTTTTTACCTCCGTGATGATGATAAACAGGAAGTTATCCGCAAACGTTTAAAAGTTTTTAGATTAGAGACTGAGCCTGTTTTAGAATATTATAAGAAGAAGAGGAAAGTTATTTCAATTAACGGGTTAGGTTCTGTAGATGAAATAAATGATAAATTGTTGAAAATCCTTCTAAAGTAAATTATCAAATTTCTGTTTTTTGTTTTATAACTGCTTTCATCGCCCTTCCGTCATCGAGTTTAATAATTCGTTCGTTCGCCTTCTTAACTAATTCATAATTATGCGTAACAACCAGTACAGCTGTTCCCTGTTTATTTATTTTTTTAAGAAGTGCCAGAATTTCACCGGATGTTTCGGGATCAAGATTTCCTGTTGGTTCATCAGCCAGGACGAGTATTGGATCATTAATTATTGCTCTGGCAATTGCAACTCGTTGTTGTTCACCACCTGATAGCTCATCCGGTTTATTAAATCTTTTATGAAACAGACCTACTTCATTTAGTACATCATTGATTTTTTTCTTCATATCCTTAGATGAACTATTTGTTACTTTTAATACGTATGCAAGATTCTGGAAAACATTCCTGTCTGGTAGAAGTTTAAAATCCTGAAAGATCACTCCAATTTTTCTTCTGAGCAAAGGTATTTGTGAGGATTTAATTGTCTGGGAATCGAACTCAGCAATTTTAACTGTTCCCGAAATTGGAAATAAGTTCAGATAAACCAGTTGCATTAAAGTACTTTTACCAATACCACTTTTCCCGATCACGAAAGTAAATTCACCATAATTCAATTCAAGATTTAGATTTCTAAATACAGGTTGGTTTGGGTAATGAAATTCCACATTATCAAATGTCAGCATCATACTTTTGTTTTCCTCATTACAAATTGAACTCTTTCCGATTCCGGACCTGCTTGCTCGAATGTAAAATAATTATAGTAAGCTTGCATTTTTAAACCAGCTTTCTCAGCTAGTTTAAAATAAGTTTCGAAGTTATAAATTTTTTGTTTGTGCAACTCTTTATATTCAGTTCCTGAAATATGATCGATAACAAAAAGATTGTAATGAGTTTTTTTCAATTTCTTGTAACGACTCACTTTCCTAAAAGAATAATCGTTAAAACGATAACTTGTATTTTTTGGTACCGTATAATTCAAACTATTACTTTCCATACTTGCATCGAACGTAAAAATACAACCATCATTAAGAAGGTTATTAATGTCGATAAAAAATTTAAACAGCTTTTTCCGATTTGAAATATAATTAATGCTATCAAAAGCTGAAAAAATAAAATCAAATTTCGTTTTAAATGGTAATGAAGTCATATCACAACAAATTTTTGTCACATCTGGGCTGTCCGAAGATTTAAGCATCGAAAATGAAATATCAGACGCAATAAATGTCCTGAACTTTGAAGACAATATTTTTCCAATTGAGCAATTACCTGAAGCAAGTTCAAGTACTCTTTCTATACCTTTTAAATGAATGTCAGCTATCTTTTTAATGTATTCTGACCAGATATTGTAATCAACATCCTTCATCAGGCTGTTATATATCAATGCAACTTTATCATATGGTTTTACTTTAATCACTTGAGTTTGCTCGAATTTCTGTTCTTTAAAATAATTTCTGCTGTTTTGAAAGCTTCAATCATACTCGATTCATCTGCAATTCCTTTTCCAGCAATATCAAATGCGACACCATGATCAGGTGAAGTTCGTACTATCGGTAATCCAGCTGTAAAGTTAACGCCTTTCCTTGCATTAATATATTTAAATGGAATTAAAACCTGATCGTGATAAAGCCCAAAGACCATGTCATACTTTTTAAATTCCCTATTTGCAAAAAAAGCATCTGGTGAAAAAGGTCCATCGACTGTTCCTCCCAATTTTTTATTTTTTAAAACAGGGATCAATATTTTCTGTTCTTCCTTTCCAATGATGCCATTCTCGCCTGCATGAGGATTTAAACCTAATACTGCAGTCCTCGGATTTTTCAGACCGATATCATCTTTCAACATACTATTTAAAATTTTAAGTTTTTGGGAATATTCCTTTGTAGATAAAGACTTAGAAACATCTTTTAGTGGAATATGGATTGAATACAATCCTACATTTAGCTTCTTTGAGATAAATGTCATTACAAAATTTTTAACTCCACACCAGTCAGCAAACATTTCTGTTTGCCCGGGATATTTAACACCTGCACAATGCAACGCAGTTTTGGAAACAGGAGCAGTTACGATTGCATCTGCATAGTTATTTATAACGTATTTGAATGCTAATTTCAGAGCATGATAAGACGATTTTCCGGATAGAATAGTTGGTTTACCTATATTTTGTTCTACGGAGTTGAGTCTATGTATCAATACTGAAGTGGATGAATTACTTTTTATCTCATCGACAATCTGAAATTTAAATTTTGGTTTAACTAGTTTTGAAGTTTTATGAAAGACATTTTCAGGTATGATTAAAATGAATTGTATATTTCTTCTTAATGAGGTTAATTTATTGAGGGCTTTTATTGATATTTCCGGTCCGATACCATTTATATCACCACAAGTAAATACAAATTTTTTCATCAATCATCTATCAAAGTAAAATTACCCGTTCCTTTTTTATCTATAAAAGTAAATTTTCTTTCAGGGTTCTGATACGTCCAGGTCTCAAGCACAAATCCCTGAGGATTAGAAGAGCGTTCTATTTTTTCCGGATTTCCATACCTGATATAAATCATTCCTCGGTCAGATCGTGCACCGTTCTCCTTGTTTAATCCTTTGAATTCTTGTATAGCATAGTCAATACGGTTATAGTATTCAAACATAATTTCGTTATAGTTTGTCGATGGAGTTGGATCAAACTTATGCCAATGTTCATTCAGAACTTTCAGATAATCAGAACTTTTAGAATCAAGCAATCGCGAAACAACTGAATCAGGCTCAACATAACTTAATAGTTCTAATGCTTTTTCCGGATTGCTTAAAGAAAATGGCTTGCCGAACCAAATCACTCTTAAATTATATTCTTCGTCTATTGAGTTAACTTCATTTTTGATGCTGAGAACTAACTCTCCTTCTTTAAGCCTGTCATTTAAATTTCTGATAATAAAATATTTACAAGCAGTGTTTATGCTTGAAGATGTTAATACAACATTTTCATCACAACCAGATATTCCCAAATTCATTATGTATGATTCATTCACAGCTCCAGAAAATATCTGTTCATCATTATTTAGTATTTCTACCTCAAGATCTTGAATAGAAGTATCAGTCACTGGCAAAACCAAATGATAGCTTTCACTGCTGAATGGAATTTTACCCCCTGTGTTTGAAAGAATAAATGCTTTACTATCATTGCAATTAATCTCCCTGGATTTGATCAACAATGGGGATAGAACATTTTTAGTTTGAATTTCCGTAAGGTTTAGTTCGTCCTGATCTAAACGTAATTCTCCGGTAGAATTTAAATCTGAAATTATTGCAGTAATTTTATATTCACCAACATTCAATCTGAAATTTATACAATCCTGAAGTAAAAGATCAGGTTCACTTGTTGCCTCAAAATTTTCAACGGAAATATTATTGTCTTTAATCTCCCTTGAAATAAGCTTTGAATCATTGTCAGTAACCTCAACAATTACACGGAAATTTGCTTTATAACTATTCCCTTCTCTTTCAAAAACAAGAATTTTATATGGTATTTTGTAAATGTAATTTATTGAAAAATCTTCTTCGACAGTTTGAAAGCTGATTATTTCTGATTGGAAAGGAAACTCAGGTTTTGGAAGAATGTTAGGATTATTCGGCTGGCCAAATGTAAATATATTAAGTAGTGGAAAGATGAATAAGAATTTTTTCACTTTGATTTTTTTTATTGAAAATTTCTTAATAATCTTTTAATAATCAAGGTATTATTGGATATATATACCGGATGTGTAAGTACTTAACTATTCATATTGTTAAGAAAATCTTTGTTGTTCTTTGTTCCTCTGATTTTATCAATCAAAAATTCCATTGCTTCAACAGGACTAAAGTCACTAAGAATTTTTCTGAGTATCCAGATTTTTCCAAGTTCATCTTCTTTCAACAATAAATCTTCTCTTCTTGTACCTGACCGGTTTACATCAATAGCCGGAAAAATTCTTCTGTCACTCAGATCACGATTCAGAACAAGCTCCATATTACCGGTTCCTTTAAATTCTTCAAATATAACATCATCCATACGGCTTCCCGTATCGATTAAAGCTGTGGCGATAATTGTAAGACTTCCTCCATCTTCTGTATTTCTAGCTGCTCCAAAAAATCGTTTTGGTTTATGCAATGCATTTGAATCAACTCCGCCTGAAAGAATTCTACCGCTGTGAGGAACAACAATGTTATGAGCTCTTGCTAATCTTGTAATACTATCCAACAAAATAACTACATGTTCATTTGCTTCAACCATACGTTTTGCTTTTTCAATAACCATGTCTGCTACCTGAACATGTCTGTCAGCTGGTTCATCAAATGTAGAACTAATAACTTCACCCTGTACCGAACGTTCCATATCAGTTACTTCTTCAGGACGTTCATCAATTAATAATACTATCAATTTAATTTCAGGTTGATTTCTTGTAATGGAGTTTGCAATTTTCTGAAGCAATACAGTCTTACCGCTTTTCGGAGGAGACACAATTAATCCTCTTTGACCTTTACCGATTGGTGCAAGCATATCCATTACTCTCATTGAATATTCACCAGGTGCAGTTTCCAAATTTATTTTTTTCGTCGGATAAACTGGAATAAGGTTATCGAATAAAGTTCTTTCGCGGATATTTTCCGGAGCTAAACCATTTACTGCTTCAACTCTGAGAAGAGCAAAAAATCTTTCACCTTCTTTTGGAGGTCTGACCTGTCCGCTTACAAAATCTCCCGTACGTAAGCTGAATTTTTTTATCTGTGACGGCGACACATAGATATCATCCGGTGAAGGTAAATAATTGTAATCGGAAGAACGGAGAAATCCGTATCCATCCGGAAGAACTTCAAGAACACCTTTTGAGAATGTAAGACCGTCCTTTGAAGTCTGAGCTTCGAGGATTTTAAAGATAAGCTCCTGTTTACGAAGATCGCTGTAACCTGCAATTCCCAGGTCTTTTGCAATATCGTTAAGCTCTACAATTTTTTTTGATTTGAGTTCGGATATATCCATTGGCATAATATTAACCCTGAGTAGTTGTTGTCAAATGAAGGCAAAATAGTTTAACATAATAAGTTTAACTGGTTCATTTACCAGCCTGTGCGTTTGGGGAATAATCAATTAATGATAACAATCTTGTTTAATTTCTTGATAGGTATTTGCGGCTCACCGAAACATAAATCTTAAATTCTTAAATGTCAAGCTAATCTAACTATCCAGAACAGCTTTTATTTCGCCAAGCAAATACATACTTCCAAGCACTACAAGACACTGGTTTTCCGGCTTAGACCTGAACTCGTTAACAAAGTCTGCAGGCTTTTTAATAGTCGTTCCCTTTATATTATTCCTTTTACAAATATCAGATAACTCGGAAACACTGGCTGCTCTCTCATAATTGATTTCTGTCAAAAAGATTTGATCAATGTAATTTGAAAGAGGTTTGAGCATATCGAGGATAGCTTTATCCTTCATTGCGCCAAAGAGCAATGTTCTTTTACTATATGAAAATGCTTCAAGTTTGAATTCATTCAGAAAATTTTCAACTCCCTCAGGATTGTGAGCCGAATCAAAAATAATTGTTGGGTTTTTATGGAAATATTCATACCGTCCATTTAAACCTGTGTTTTTAGCTACATTCGATATTCCTTTTAAATATACTGCTTCATCTTTAATCAAAAATGTTTTAGCCAGTACAAGCACTGCAAGTGCTGAATTATATTTTTGATAAAATCCTTTGAGTGGAGGATCAATCCTCAAAGGTTTTTGCTCATTGATTTGTATTTTAAATTCATTTTCATTCTGAACAATAAAATCTAACAAACGAAAAAACGTGCTTCCGGATTCAGAACATTTATCCTGTATTATTTTTTCTGCCACATAATCAAGTTTACCAATAAATACTTTAGTTCCATTTTTGATTATAGCAGCTTTCTCAGTTGCGATCTGACTGATTGTGTCACCCAGAACATTTGTATGCTCAAGACTGATTGTTGTAATCACCACAGCCAGAGGATTTAAAACATTAGTCGCATCCAAGCGGCCGCCTAACCCCGTTTCAATAACGCAATAATCGGTTTGCTTATCATAAAAATATTTGAAAGCCATCGCGGTTATAACTTCGAAGAAAGTAAGTTGATGAGCATCAATATATTTTTCATAATCAGAAATGAACCTGGCAACATATTCATCATCGATCTGTTTTCCGTTTATTACAATCCTCTCATTAAATTTTACGAAATGAGGTGAAGTGTACAATCCGGTTTTAAAACCATTTTCTTGCAGGATGCTGGAAATGAATGATGATGTGCTTCCCTTTCCGTTTGATCCTGCAACATGAATTGTTTTGAGGTGAAGTTGTGGATTATTCAGATGATTCAGAAATCCAGTTATGTTTTCCAAACCTAATTTTATTCCGAACGTATGAAGTGAGAATAATTTTTTTAGAGAAGTTTCGACATCCATTTATTTAAATAATGTATGAAGCTGTTAGCGATGAAATTTTTTCAATCTTCATTTGATTGCAGTATTGTTCAAGCTGTTTAATTATTTTAACGGGTGCACTTGGGTCGATAAAATTTATTGTACCAAGCTGAACAGCTGAAGCACCGGCAATCATAAATTCAATTACATCTTTCCACTCCATAATTCCACCGGAACCTATTATAGGTATATATACTGATTATGAAATTTCAAAAACTTTGGCTAGTGCAATTGGTTTTATGGCTGGTCCGGATAAACCGCCGGTGACATTATACATTTTTGGTTTCCGGTTAAAAATATTAAAAGCTGTACCAACCAAGGTATTTATGGCAGACACGGCATCAGCACCATTTTCTTTTGCAGCTTTTGCAAATGGTGCAATGTATGAAACATTGGGTGATAATTTGATGATCAGCATCTTATTTGTATTGGCTCTGACTTGCTCAGTTATTTTTGCAACAGCACTTAAATCATTCCCGAACATTAATCCGCCTTCTTTAACATTCGGGCAAGAGACATTTATTTCAAATGCCTTGATCGTTGGTTCTTCTGTAAGTATCCGTGTACATTCCACATATTCTTCAATAGTACTAGCAGCAATGTTGCAAATCAGCGGGACATCAAACTTTTTTAAGAAAGGAATTTTTTCTTTCAGAAATACTTCAACACCTACGTTTGTAAGTCCAATTGCATTCAACATTCCTGCCGGAGTTTCTAATATTCTCTGTGGTGGATTTCCTTTTCTTGGTTTCAGACTTAAAGATTTTGTAACAATCCCGCCGATTAAGTTGAGATCTGTAAATTCAGACATTTCATTTCCATATCCAACAGTTCCCGATGCTAGCAAAATCGGGTTACGAAGTTTAAGTGAACCGATATTTACAGAAAGATCAATTGCGTTCATATCTCAACATCTTTAATATTAAACACAGGTCCATCTTTGCAAACAAGTAAATATTCTTCATGCTGCTGTGTTGATTCGATCGGACATCCCTGGCAGATTCCAAATCCGCAAGCCATTACGCATTCAGTTGAAACAGCACAATCAAAATTATTTTTAATACAAAATTCTTTTAAAGCTCTTAACATCATTGTTGGTCCGCAGGCAAAAAACTTAGTCTTCTTTGATTTCAATAGTTCAATATTTTTTTCTAGCAGTTGAACAACATTTCCTTTCAAACCCAGTGAACCATCATCTGTGGCTTCTCTAATATTTTTTAAATTGTAAGTGATCACATCTACTTTTGATCTTCCCCCAATAAAGGTGAGAATATCTTTTTTACCATTAAGTTTTCTTGTAACAAATGGAAAAGGAGCAGCACCTAATCCGCCTGCAACAATTACGGCTGTATCAAAGTTACCACTCAAGTCGAAACCGTTTCCAAGCGGTCCTAAAATATCTATTGTTGAACCTTTTGGTTTGTGAGCAAGTATGCTTGTACCCTCTCCTAAAATATTGAACATCAAATAAATGTACTCACCTTCAACATCACAAACACTAAATGGTCTTCTTAATAAAGGAGCCAGTTTATCAGATACTCTGATGTTTAAAAATTGTCCGGGATTAATATTCGAAGTTATCTCAGGTGAATGAACTTTAAGAAGATAAATGTTGTGGTCTAATTCTATTACTTTTTCAAGAGGGGCATTTAATATGTACAAGCTAGGTCAATTCCAATAATTGATTTTCAATCGAATTATTTAATGGTGAGCTTCAACAGGCTTGAAGCAAATTTATTTTCCGGTTTCTTTGGGAAGAAAATTAATCTATCTGCGAATTATATCAAAATCAATAAATCAGTTAGCCTTTGGATCTGGTTAAGTATTTTCGATGTCACTGATTTTATCCAATCTTTTCTGATGTCTTCCTCCTTCAAAGGAAGTCGACAGCCATTCATCAACAATGAGTTTGATTGATTCATCACCAAGAGCTCTTGAGCCAACGACTAAAATATTTGCGTCGTTATGAGCACGCGAACTTTTTGCACTGAATGTATCATAACAAGTTGCTGCCCGTATTCCTTTGATTTTATTTGCGGTAATTGCAGAAGGAATTCCTGTTGCATCAATTAAAATCCCGAAATCACTTTCACCTAATGAAACATTGTCAGCAACTTTTTTTGCAAAGTCAGGATAATCACACGGCTTTTCATCATAAGTTCCAAGATCAGTAATGGTGAATCCTTTTTCAGTTAAAATTTTGAGCAAAATATTTTTTAATCTGAATCCGGTATGATCACTTCCAATAGCTATTCTTTTTCCGGGATTGTTTTTATTTCCGACTGATTGATCGGATTGATTTTTTTGAACAGTGTCTTTTTCAATTATAGTAAAACGTGAAGAATGGATACGGTCTAATGCAAGTGGTGTGAAAACAGAATCTTTATATTTTATTATTGTCTTTATTCCTTTTTTTTCGAGCTCCAGAATATCACTCTCGGTAATTACCTTCTTCATTTGAAAACAGTCTATATATGATCATTTAGTTTGTTGAGTTTAAGGTAATCGATTATGTTTTTAACGTCCTGTGATTTGTCTCTTCTGCAAATAAGTAATGCATCATCAGAATTGATAACAATTACGTTATCCAGACCAATGACTGCTGTGAACTTATCAGGTGAATAAATATACGAATCCAGTACCATATCAGTGTATGTATTCCCTACTTTAACATTTCCATCATTGTCTTTATCATTAAGCTGGTAAACTGCTTCCCAGCTTCCAACATCGCTCCATGGAAATTTTCCTTTAACTAAAAAAACTTTATCTGACTTTTCCATAATTCCATAGTCAATAGAAACACTTCTGAGTTGACCATAAATATTTGACAGCAGCTCCGGAAAATCTGATGAACGTAGTCCATCTCTAATCCGATTAAGTCCTTCATAAAGATCCGGCATATGAATTTTCATTTCATCGAGAAGAGTATCGATGCTCCAGATAAACATTCCGCTGTTCCAGAAAAAATCTCCGCTCTTGATAAAATTTACTGCAGTGTCATAGTTTGGTTTTTCAGCAAATGTTAAAACTTTATAGACATCTTTTTT
>JANWIS010000118.1 GCA_025449775.1 Ignavibacteriaceae bacterium | reverse complement strand
GCTGGTCTAATAAATTCTTTGGGAAGATCAATCGAGTTGATATAATTTTCACCGAATGATTTTGCCACTGCATTAAGAATTATATTTTCTAGTTCACGAACATTACCGGGGAATGTATAATGCTTTAAAGTTTCGAGCACGTTTTCAGAAAACCCATGAACGTTACGGTTGTAAGTTCGGTTCCCGATTTCAAGAAAATGCTCTGCAAGTATAACCACATCGTCTCCTCTCCTGTGTATAGGAGGAAGAAAAATATATCCTCTATTCAAACGGTAATATAAATCTGCACGAAATTCTTTTTTGTTAACAGATTCAAGCAGATCTTTATTTGTTGCCGAAATAATTCTGATATCAAGATGAACCGGTTTTGCATCTCCGATCCTGTAAATTTCATTGTATTGAATAGTTCTAAGAAGCTTACCCTGAAGTGATAATGGTAACTCTCCGATCTCATCAAGAAAAATTGTTCCGCCGTTTGCAGATTCAAAATAGCCGACTTTATCTTCCACTGCACCGGTAAATGTTCCCTTCTTATAACCAAAAAGTTCGCTCTCAAATAAGCTTGAAGAAATTGAAGCAAGGTTAACTGCAACGAATTGTTTGTCTCTTCTTGGAGAAAGATCATGAATTTTTCTGGCTATAAGGTCTTTTCCAGTACCTGTTTCGCCTGCAATGAAAACAGTTTCGTTTGTAGGAGCAAAAATTTCCACCAGCTCAAAAACTTTTTGCATTGAAGGAGAATCTGTAATGATATCAGAAAAAATTCTTCTTTCCGGTTTTTGTTCTACCAATGCATTGCGTAATGAATCACGTTCTGATTCAAGAAGTTTTTTTGCTAATGCTCTTTTGATTGTTAACAATAATCTGTCTGTGTCGGGTGGTTTTGTTATAAATTCATAAGCCCCGAGCTTGATTGCTTTTAATGCAATCTGGACTTCATTCACTGCAGTAATTACAATAACGGGAATGGCAGGATACTCAGCATATATTTTTTCGAGAAGCTCAAGACCATTCATCTCCGGCATAAATATATCGAGGAGTATCAGGTCAATGTCTGTTCTTTCTAAGAAGGGAAGTACGTTTAACGGATTTAATTCCGTAAGTACATTAGCATAACCTTCTTCATTCAACAGACCTTTCATTAAATCAAGGTAAGAAGATTCATCATCTATGACTAAAATTGGACTCTTTTCCACACAACCTTCCTTCAAAATAAAATTTAGGATGAAATAAAACGGGATTTTATTTCAAATTATAGTCAGTGTCTTCAAAAATCGTGCAGGGCGTTGTATGCTTCAAGACAATGCAAATTTATTCGCTTTTCGTTATTTTGAATCGGGAAAAAATTATTATTGCTTCAAGAAAAGGACTTAAAATGACCGCTAACTTTGATATGATTAATAAATTATATAATAATTACCGGGAAAAATTAACCGCTGTAAGAAAAGTTCTTAACAGACCACTCACTTATTCTGAAAAAGTTTTATATACTCATCTCTGGTTGAATCCTGTAAATGAATTAAAGCGTGGAATCGATTATGCAGAACTCGCACCCGACCGCGTTGCAATGCAGGATGCAACTGCCCAAATGGCACTTCTTCAATTTATGTCTGCAGGAAAAAAAATAACTGAAGTCCCATCAACTGTTCATTGCGATCATCTTATCCAGGCTCAGGTTGGAGCTAAAGACGATTTGTTAAGAGCCAATGAAGAAAATAAAGAAGTGTTTGATTTTCTTGAAAGTATCTCACGAAAATATGGCATCGGATTCTGGAAACCTGGTGCTGGAATTATCCATCAGGTTGTTTTAGAAAATTATGCGTTTCCATGTGGATTGATGATCGGGACTGATTCACATACTCCGAATGCCGGAGGATTAGGAATGATTGCAATCGGAGTTGGTGGTGCAGATGCAGTGGATGTGATGGCAGGAATGCCATGGGAGTTAAAATGGCCAAAGTTTATCGGAGTAAAATTAACCGGAAAAATGAATGGCTGGACTTCATCAAAAGATGTAATACTCAAACTTGCTGGAATTTTAACCGTTAAAGGTGGAACCGGTGCAATTGTAGAATATTTTGGTGATGGAACTCAATCTATTTCCTGTACAGGCAAAGGAACTATTTGTAATATGGGTGCTGAAATCGGAGCCACAACTTCAGTATTTCCTTTTGATGAAAAAATGTCTTCCTATTTGCGAATAACAAAACGAGCAGACGTTGCTGCACTTGCTGAAAATATATCAGATGAACTTTGTGCTGATAAAGAAGTTTTTAAAAATCCTGAAAAATTTTACGACCATGTAATTGAAATTAATCTGACTGAGCTTGAACCCCATTTAAATGGTCCATTCACACCAGATAAGGCATGGCCGATATCTCAGATGAAAGATGCAGTCAAAAAAGAAAATTACCCGGATAAAATTTCTGTTGCACTTATCGGAAGTTGTACAAATTCAAGCTATGAAGATATTGACCGTTCTGCCAGCATTGCAGATCAGGCTATTGCAAAAGGATTAAAAACAAAATCGCAGTTCACAATCACTCCGGGTTCCGAACAGGTTAGAGCAACCATCGAAAGAGATGGACAATTAAAATCTTTAACTGATATCGGCGGATTAATTCTTGCAAATGCATGCGGACCTTGCATTGGAATGTGGAAGAGAATGGATATTAAAACTGGTGAAAGAAATACTATTGTTACATCATTCAACAGAAATTTTGCAAAGCGGAATGATGGCAATTCTGAAACACTTGCATTCGTTGCATCACCAGAAATTACAACAGCACTTGCATTAGCAGGAAGTATTTCATTTAACCCAATAACAGATGAGCTCATTAACGAAAAAGGAGAAAAAGTAAAATTAAATCCGCCAACCGGAGAAGAGCTTCCTCAAAAAGGATTTGATGAAGGAAGCAGCGGATTTATTCCACCAGCTGAAGACGGATCTTCGGTCACAGTAAAAGTTGATCCAAAAAGTGAAAGACTTCAGCTGCTTACCCCATTTAATAAATGGGATGGAAAAGATTTTATTGATATTCCGGTTCTTCTTAAAGCAAAAGGTAAATGCACAACTGATCATATTTCAATGGCTGGTCCGTGGTTAAGATTTAGAGGACATCTCGATAATATTTCCAACAATATGTTTCTCGGTGCAATAAATGCTTTCACAGGTGATGCAGGAAAATCGAAAAATATTTTAACCGGCGAGTACAAGTTTGTTCATGAAACTGCAAGAGATTATAAAGCAAAAGGAATCGGCTGGATAGTTATAGGTGATGAAAATTACGGAGAAGGATCGAGCCGTGAGCATGCAGCAATGGAACCAAGACATCTTGGCGGAAAAGCAATCATCGTAAAAAGTTTTGCACGAATTCACGAAACAAATTTGAAGAAGCAAGGAATGCTTCCGTTTACTTTCGCTGATCCAAATGATTATGATAAAATAAAAGAAGAAGATAAAGTTGATTTGATGGTTACAAAACTTTCACCCGGCAAACCGGTTCAAATAATAGTTAAGCATAAAGACGGCAGCAAAGATGAAATTATGCTTAATCATACAATGAATGAAGCACAGATAGAATGGTTTAAAGCCGGCAGTGCACTAAATCTGATTGCAGAAAAAAATAAGTAATTAACTTTTAACTTCTTTGGCGTACAACTTCTCACAAAGATTTGATAGAGTTTCTTTTTCATTATGATTCAGAACAGAACAATAATCAGTTAAAAATTTATCCACTTCCGGGTTTATTTTTGTGAGAAGTAAATTCCCTTTTTTAGTTATCCGGGCAAGCGAAAGTCTTTTGTCATCATCCGAACTAAATCTTTCAACAAGTTCTTCCTCGATTAATCTGCTGATCAGTCGTGTAACATCAGGTGCAGGTTCAACCATTCTGATTATTATTTCACCTCTCGGGTAGCCTTTTGGATGAGCACCTTTCAGAATTCTTAACACATTAAACTGGGCCAAAGTGATTTTAAATCTGCAGCAAATCGTATCGATTTTCGAATGGAGATAATTCGAAGCAAGAAATAAATTAAGCAAGGCTTCCTGTTCGATGCTTTTGAACTTCTTCTGCTTCAATCGCATTTTTAGTATTTCACCCATCGGCCAATCACTGTTAATTGTATGTTACTTCAATTATATGTTCTGCCGGATAAAATCTCAACATAGAAAAAATGGATTGAAAATTATCTATTGTGAAGTGTGAAAGATTGGTGAAAAAATCCTGTATGGTTTAAGGATTATCATATTGCTATTTTCTATATTGAAAATTAATTCACTAATTAAATTGGCTTAATGACTTTTCTTAACCCTGTTGTTTTATTCGGACTTTTAGCTGCGTCTATCCCGGTGATCATTCATCTTTTTAATCTCAGGAAGCTGAAGAAGATTGAATTCAGTACACTGCAATTCCTTAAAGAACTTCAAAAAAATAAAATCCGGAAAATAAAATTAAAACAATGGCTGCTGCTTGTCTTAAGAGTTTTAATAATATTATGCATTGTAACTGCTTTTGCACGACCAACACTCGTCGGAGTTTCAATCGGTGGAACTACTTCTGCTGCTAAAACAACAGCTGTGTTTATTCTTGATGATACTTTCAGCATGTCTGTAATAGATGAGCACGGTTCTTATTTCAACCAGGCAAAAGAAACGATTAAAGAATTGTTAACTCAATTTGAAGAAGGCGATGAAGCAGGATTGATACTCGTTTCTCATCAGCCGGAAGAAATTGAAATGACAACAAACCTGATTAGGTTTAAAGAATTAGTTGATGCAGTTTCTGTTCATTATGCCAGCGGTAAGCTGAATAATGCGATCATTAAAGCTGCCGATATTGTTAGGAAAGCAAAAAATTTTAATAAGGAAATTTATTTGTTCACAGATTTTCAGAAGGGCAGACTTGCTTCTGATGACGAAGTAATTGAATTGAAAGAACATTTCGGCGAGCAGGTTAGATTGTATTCATTTAATTACGCAGGAAAAGAAGTTACTAATTTTGGAATCGATGACCTGGAGATAAACACACAAATATTTGAAAAGGATAAACCGGTAAAATTCAACGCGACAATAAAAAATTATTCAAACAGGATAAAAGATAACCTTGTTGTCACTTTATTTATTAATGGTGAACGATCGGCGCAGCAAAGTGTAAATCTTAATCCGGGCGAATCAAAAATTTTAAACCTAGAAGCACTCGCAAAAAGTTATGGAATTAATGAAGCTTCAGTTGATATTGAAGAAGACGATCTTCAGCAGGATAATATCAGGTTCATATCTTTTGACATTCCACGGAAAATCCCAGTGCTCATTCTTGCTGATGATTTTTCTGACACAAAAATGATTGAAGCTGGTCTGAATTCAGTCTCTGAACAGGGTTATTTCGATTTGAGTATTAAAAAAACTGAACAGATATCCGGAACTCAACTGAATAATTACAATGCAATTATAATTGTAAGTAATAATTTTTTTAATGCTAAAGAAAAGATTAGCGGTTTCCTTAGTTCAGGAAAAGGAGTAATTTTTTTTCCAGCATCTGCAATGAATACTGTAAATTTTAACAGCTCATTAATCGCATTTGGGTTACCGCCATCAAATGGAATTGCAAATGCAGGCGAAGATCAGTCCGTTCGTTTTAATGAAATTGATTTTAATCATCCTCTCTTTGAAAATATTTTTATTGACGAAACAAAAAAACAAGTAGATTCACCTGAGCTTTATTCATTCTATAAAATAAATTCAGGCGGAAAGGGAAAGACTATCATCAATCTTGAAGACGGAAGCTGCTTTTTAAGTGAGTACTCGGTTGATGAAGGAAAAGTTTTGTTGTTCAACATTGCACCGGTTTTTAGCTGGAGTGATTTTCCGCTCAAAAGCATTTTTGCACCATTGATTACGAAATCAATAATGTATCTTGCTTCAAAAAATTACAATGAAAAAGATAATCTGGCTGGAGAAATTATTAATGTTAGCGTTTCAGAAAGAACACTTCCACAGGTTAAAGTAAAAACTCCTGATGGATATGAAGATATTATTAATATTGAAAAAGAACAGAGTTCTGATCTTTTAGCATACAACAACACCTTCTTAATAGGAAATTATAAAATATTTTCAGGAGAAAAACTTTTATCCACTATCAGTGTAAATACAGATCCAGCTGAATCTCTTATGGACTATTTAAATCAGAGTGAATTTGATGAGTATCTTAAGAAAATTAATTTTAACGG
>JANWIS010000117.1 GCA_025449775.1 Ignavibacteriaceae bacterium | reverse complement strand
CTCATTGGGATGATCCGCTTGCAAATATGGGTTTGAGTTTGACTGGATACAATTGGATTTCGAATCAGTTAATAAACTTTGCCAATACTTTTTGTTCAGAGAGAATTATTTTTTTTCTTGAGGGTGGATATAATCTTGATGTATTAAAATACGGCGTTCTTAATTCAATTAAAGGATTGATGGATGAAGACGATTACAGTGATCCATTAGGTCCTTCGCCTTTGCAAGAACCTGATATAAAAGACTTGATCAGCGAAATAATTAAAATTCATAAACTCTGATTTTAATTTTGTTCGTCTGATAAATTATCAGAAATAAATTTTTTAATGGAGTAAATATCTTCTTCAAACATACAATATAAAGCTTGAATTGAATCTGAATTTACAGCACAAGCACCGTACAGATCTTCTCGTGGTTTGAACAATTCAATTAAAATAGTTTTATTATAATTTTTTATCTGAATGGTGTACTGATAAGTTTCACCAACCTCTAATTTTTTGATCCGGACATCAAATTCTTTTAAGGGAAAAGAAAGTCCTTGACCTAATAATTTTATCACTGCTTCCTTGCTGGTCCAGCATGAATAAAAACCTTCCAGTCTTTCATTTTCAGTGAATGATTTTAATTGTTCAACTTCAGAGTCCGAAAAGAATTTTGAAGCTATCTGAAAATAATCTGTGATGGGTTTTATTATTTCTATGTCAACTCCGATTGTCTTGTCCCTGCTGAAAGCCAGGCAAAACATATTTTTACTGTGAGAGATATTAAAATTCAGCCAATAGTTGTTTTGTTCATCTGCTAATCGAGGTTTACCGAATTCGTTCAATGTAAACGAAATATCCCTAACCGGAATTTTTGAATAGAAATTAATTGAGAGTCTTAGCAAACCTCTGCTGCAAATAAATCTTTCTTTATCTATGTCAAACTGAAATTTATTTGCTCTTACAATTTCATCCTCAGATAATATTTTTTCTAATAAATATTTTTGGTTGCTGATCGAATCAAGATCAATATTCCAGATGTGAATTTCATTTTCAACTAAAGTTAAATCACTCTCCTTGTGATTGAATACCCATTTCAACATTCTACTTCAACTTTCAATTTTATAGTAAAAATTAATTACTAATTCATTTGCGGAGCGGTTATAAAAATATTGTTTAATAACCAAAAGCCAAGCGTGTAAGTAATGTAAATGTTAATTATTTTTCCCTCTGTTTATTAGAACTAATTATTAATAAAAATTGATATAAATATATTCAATTCATTATTCAGTAATACGGAGAGGAACAATGAAAATTATTTTATTAAGCACTTTCCTGGTTTTGTTTTCAATTCCCTTGTTAGCTCAGGAAACAGAGGTGAAAAAAGATACACTCTGGACTCCAAGGGGAGTTGTCGGGTTAAATCTTTCCCAGGTTGCGTTTTCAAACTGGGCCCAGGGAGGTGAAAATTCTTTATCGTTTACATTCTTTTCACTGTTTGCACTTGATTATATCGGTGATCCGTGGAAGTGGAAAAACTCCTTAAAGTTTGCTTACGGCAGAACTAAATTCGGTGATGAAGAATACAGAACAAATGACAATGAATTGTTTTTTGAAAGCACTTTAATTTACAATGTTGGCTGGTCCGTTAGTCCTTATGCAGGCATGACAGCACGAACTGCTGTTACGAAAGGATTTAACTACGACAGCATTCCGGCTTTACAGATAGTGGGTTTTGCTGATCCGTTTTATCTTACTGAAGCTGTTGGATTTATTTATGACAAAATTCCAAATTTCTCAACCAGACTTGGTGTTGGATTAAAACAAACTTTTGCTGATCAGTTTGCACTTCAATACTCAGATGATGTTGATACACCAAACGAAATTGAAAAATTTAAAAATGAAACCGGTATAGAATCAGTTACGGAATTCAAATGGGATTTTTACGATAATATGTCTTACTACACTTACTTAAGATTATTTGGAACTTTTGAAGACCTGAATGTTTGGGATGTAAGATGGGATAATATTATCGCTGCAAAAGTTAATGACTATGTTTCCGTTACTTTTAATGTACTCTTAATCTATGAAGAAGATGAATCGATTAAGAGACAACTTAAAGAAGCACTGCAGGTTGGAATATCTTATACTTTATTTTAATATTTAATTAAAATGCTTTGCCCTGTTTGTAAAAACCCGATGATAGTTCTTGAGCTTGACCAGGTTGAAATCGATTACTGTGCAAGCTGTGAAGGAGTCTGGCTCGATAGAGGTGAGCTGGAGTTATTGCTGGATACTGAACAGGAAAGAGCAAGGTTATTAAACATATTAATCGAAGATGATTCGGTGAAAGAAAAAAGTTATCCATGTCCGATCTGCGGCAAAAAAATGAATAAAGTTTTTGTTGGTGAAGAAAAGAAAATTCTTATTGATAAATGCCGAAAAAATCACGGGCTCTGGTTGGATAAAGGCGAGCTTAGATCGGTAATTGAGCTTGGTTCAGATAATAAAGAGAGTAAAGTGATAAATCTTTTAAAACAAATATTTGAAAATTCAGCAAACAAATAAACGATATACTTTTAAAAAATAATTTTTATCGGAGGAAATAAATGAGTGGATTAATTATTGTTCTTATAGTTGTGGCAGTAGTTGTGCTGTTTGTTATCTCGATATACAACTCGCTTATTCAACTTAGGAACCGAGTTAAAAATGCGTGGTCTCAAATCGATGTTCAGCTAAAAAGAAGACACGACCTTATTCCAAATCTTATCGAAACTGTTAAAGGATACATGAAGCACGAACGTGAGACAATGGAAAACATCACGAAGTACCGAAGCCAGGCAATGAGTGCGGGAACAGTTGGTGAAAAAGCTCAGGCTGAAGGTTTATTAAGCGGTGCTTTAGGTCAGCTTCGTGTGCAGATTGAAAACTATCCTGATCTGAAAGCGAATCAGAATTTTATTTCTCTGCAGGAAGAATTGACTTCAACCGAAAATAAAATATCTTATGCAAGACAGAGTTATAATGATCAGGTTCTTTTTTACAACAACAAAATACAGATGTTCCCTTCAAACATTATTGCCGGGATGTTCAACTTTAAAGAAGAAGAATTTTTTGAAGTGGAAGATGAGAAAGAAAGAGCTGTTCCAAAAGTTAATTTTTCATCTTGATCTGAATTATAAATTATGATGTGGGAACTTATACAATCAAACAGGCGGAAGTCTTTAATATTATTTATTTCGCTCGGATTAATTTTAACTCTGCTCGGGTTTTTTTTGGGAAGTGCATATTATCCTGATGGTGGAGGATTTATCGGGATATTTTTTGCATTAATTATTTGGGGAATTCTTTCGCTCATTAGTTATTTCAGCGGAAGCAAAATACTTTTAGCTGTCAGCGGTGCAAAGGAAATAACGCCAGATGTTCATCCGCAGTTATTTAATGTTGTTGAGGAAATGAAAATATCAGCAAGTCTTCCTGCAATGCCTAAAGTTTATATTATTAATGAAGCTGCACCGAATGCATTTGCTACAGGAATTAAGCCTGAAAACAGTGCTGTAGCAGTTACAGCAGGTTTGCTTGCAAGATTGAATAGGGATGAACTTCAGGGAGTGGTTGCTCACGAAGTTTCACATATCGTTAACCGCGATGTTTTATTCATGACCTTTGCCGGAATTATGCTCGGCAGTATCGTGCTTATCGCAGAAATATTTTTAAGAAGTTTGTGGTTTAGCGGTGGAAGCCGGTACAGTTCTAAATCTTCAAAGAACAGCGGACAGGCACAATTAGTAATTATGATAATTGCAATTGTGTTTGCAATACTTGCACCAATCCTTGCACAGCTTCTTTACTTTGCAATCTCGAGAAAGAGAGAATATTTAGCTGATGCATCTGCAGTGCGGTACACAAGATATCCGGAAGGATTAGCTTCTGCACTTGAAAAAATATCTGATAATTCTATCGAGCTGAAAAGAGCAAATAAAGTTACAGCTCCGATGTATATTGTTAATCCGCTGAAACTAAAGGATCAAAAGCTTTCCGATCTCACCAGCACACATCCTCCAATTTCAGAAAGAGTAAGAATATTAAGAAGCATTTCAGGCGGTGCAAACTTCATTGATTACCAGAATGCTTTCAACAAAGTTAAAAGAAACCAGTCTTCCGTCATTCCTGCTTCAGCACTTTCAGATCATTCACAGGTTGGATTGAAAGAATCAGTTAGTTCTTCTGAAGGTGTTATGTTGAAAAAGGAAACTAAGAGGGAAATGGGAGATATAATGATGAGAGTAAATCATTATTCATTCATCAATTGTAATTGCGGATTGAAAATTAAAATTCCACCTGATTTTAAGTATACTGAATTATCCTGTCCGAAATGCGGAACGAAACATTCAGTTCAACATTGATCGATTAGTATTTCCAATTACTATTTTTTTGCTTTTACAGTAATTCTGATTTCACCGGCTTGTTTGAAATGAAGAATAAACTCTTCTGTGTCACGATCGCTAATGTTTGCTTTCAATTTCATTATCATAACATGATGTGAACCAGGCTTAAGTTCAAATGAACTCTTTCCTTCAATAACTATCATTTCAACCTTTCTCATCCCGGACATGTCACCTTCCGAGTATGTTTCATGCATCTCGATCCGTTCAGAAATACCTGAAACAATTTTATACAAAGTATCAGCAGTTCCGGTTTTGTTCTCTATTGTAAAGTAAAGAGCTGTTGTCATTTTTTCAGATGCCGGTCTCATCCATGCATCTTTAATACTTATCTTTTCTTCAGGAAAGAAAAGCAGTGAAAGAATTAATAAAATGATCATTGTTTAATCCTTTAAATATTTTATATCATTAATTATTTCATCAAGATTCAGTGTGCTTCCTTTGTAGTTCTTTTTCAGAATTCCATTCTGGTCTATTAATGAAATCCTGTCTGTATGCATCATCGAATATGATTGTTCACCATTGTCATCGAAATATTCATCGGTCTTAACGGCTTTGACATCAAACCTTTTTAGCAGATCATTAATAACTGGTTTCTCACCTGTTAATAGTATCCAGTTCCGAAAATTTAACTCTCTTGTATGAGCAAATTTTTTCAGCATTTCCGGTGTATCTCTTTCGGGATCAAAACTAATTGCAGCAAATTTTATATCATTGATGCCTTCATCATTAAGTTTTTTTTCAACCAGGTACATATTATTAATCGTCATTGGGCAGATATCAGGACAATTTGTAAAAATAAATCCTATAACAGTTATACTTCCATTTATAATACTTGGAAAAATAGCCTCAACACTGTCTTGGTTGATAAGCTCATAACTTTTTTTTGTAAGATCCTTGTCAAGAGGTAGTTCCTTTTTGCAGGAACTAAGTGAAAGTATCAGAATAGTTGAAACTAAAATCTTAATAATCATTTTATTTAATATTATTAATTAAAATATCTGAAGCTAACTTATTAAATTTTATATACGTAATAAACAGAATAATCTTTCACCATTAATAATTATTAAAATGAAAACTGAAAATAAAATTCCGGCGTTTGGAGATATGCCTGTCGATAAGTTCAAGGAAAATGGTTATAAAATGATTGATTGGATTGCGAATTATTTGTCAGAAATAGAAAAATATCCCGTTCTTCCACAAATAAAATATGGTGAGATAAAAAATTCTATTCAGAAAAACCCTCCTTTAACAGGTGAGATGACAGAAAATATTTTTACAGATCTGGATGAAGTTCTGATGAAAGGAATTACTCATTGGAACCATCCTGACTTTATGGCGTACTTCAATTCAACTTCCAGTGGTCCGGGAATTCTTGCTGAACTTCTGAGTGCCGGATTAAATATAAATGGAATGGCCTGGCACACTTGTCCGTCAGCAACTGAACTTGAAGAAGCAATGATAATCTGGTATAGAAAAATTTTTAATCTCCCTGAAAATTTCTGGGGAATAGTTTACGATACAGCATCGACGAGCTCATTCCATGCAATTTCTGCAGCTCGCGAACAGCTTTCACATCTTAAAATCAGGGAGAAAGGTATGGCTGGCAGAAATGATGTACCACGATTAAGAATTTATACATCACAGGAATCGCATTTCTCGATTGATAAATCGGTAGTTGCTTTGGGATTCGGTTTGGAATCTATTAAAAAAATTCCTGTCGATAATAAATTCAGAATGATATCAGGAAAGCTGAAAGAAGCAATCGAAGATGATAAGAAAAACGGTTGGCTTCCTTGTTGTGTAGTTGCGACTGTTGGAACAACATCTTCCACAAGCGTTGATCCTGTAGATGAAATCGGAACAATTTGTAAAAATGAAAATGTATGGCTTCATGTTGATGCTGCTTATGCAGGAACAGCTTCAATTCTCCCGGAGATGCAATGGATATTTAAAGGAATTGAAAAAGCAGATTCTTTGGTAATTAATCCCCACAAGTGGATGTTTACTCCAATCGATTATAGTCTGCTGTTCACAATGAAACCTGAAGTACTCAAGCGTGCATTCAATCTTAGTTCTGAATATCTCGATACATCAAAAGATAAGTTGACAAACTTTATGGATTATGGCATTCAGCTTGGCAGAAGATTCAGATCTCTTAAACCCTGGTTTATAATCCGTTATTTTGGAGTTGAAGGACTTCAGAAACGGATTAGAGAACATATTCGCTTAGCTAAACTTTTTGCCGGCTGGATAGAAGATAACCGGGAGTTTGAATTAATTTCTCCGGTTGAATTTGGAGTAGTTTGTTTCAGGGCTGTTCCTGAAAAAATAAATAGTCAGGAAGCACTTGATGCATTTAACAAAAATCTTCTTGAAAGAATAAATCAAACAGGAAAACTTTTTTTATCTCATACAAAGCTCGATGGTAAGTATGTTATAAGAATTTGTATTTCCGGATTGCGTACACAGGAAGAACATGTTAAGAAAGCATGGAATTTAATAACCGATTGTTATCAGGAAACAATCAAAAAAATTCGTCGGTTCAATTAAATGAAACTGAAAAAGTTTAATAGTTATTACTCGCAAACAGGGATAAATCTTAATATTTAATATTGTATCAATTGCCTATTTTTATTAAGTTTTTATGTGGATTAATTATTTGGTAATGAAAATCACCAAGTAGTTATCCTTAGTAAGTTTTGAGGGCAAACTTTACCTAAATAATTTACCTTTCAAGGAGGCAATATGCTGAAAGATTCAGTTTCAATCATTCTCTTCTCCATATTAATTTTATTTCTCGGTTGCGGAAAAAGTAATGAGAACCAGCCAGGTGACGATCAAACAGATGATAAGACAGGAATAAAAAGTTTGGATGAATTTGCTGAAAATGTTGAAGAGATGCAGAAGAGTATGGAACAGGGAAAAAAATATGAGGTGGTTGATTTCAGAGAATTGAAAGTATTATTGCCTGAAACACTCGGTGATCTGAAAAGAAATAATTCTTCCGGAGAAAAAAACAGTGCAATGGGATTTACAGTTTCACAAGCAAAAGCAGATTATAGCTCGGAAGACGGAGTAAAATATGTGAATGTTGAAATCATGGATTTTGGCGGAGCTACAGGATGGGGAGGTATTGCTGCATGGGGTTGGACAATGGTTGAAGTTGATAAAGAGACTGAAACCGGTTATGAAAAAACTACAAAGTATAAAGGACATAAAGCTTTTGAAAGTTATGATAATCAATATCAAAGTGGCACTATTGATGTTCTGGTTGCAAACCGTTTTATGGTTTCAATAGATGGAAGTAACGTACCAATGGATTTTATTATGGCAGCACTCGATGGGATTGATATTAGTAAGCTCGAAGGTATGAAAGATGTTGGGGAAATATCTGAGTAAAAAATCTCTCGTTAATTAATATCAACATATAAAGGAGTAGCTTATGAATCTCGTAGAACGAGCCAAAAATATGATTGTAACACCTAAAACCGAGTGGGGATCTGTTGCTGCGGAAGAACCAAATATACAGCAGATTCTTTTCGGTTATGTTCTTCCGCTCGCTTTAATTCCAACTCTTGCAACTATTATCGGTTGGGGTGCAATCGGAATTCTGGGTTTTACGTCCTTCACTTATGGTATTGCACTTGGTCTTGTCCAGTTGATAAATGCTTTCCTTTCAGTACTGATAGCGGGCTTTGTAATAGATGCCCTTGCTGGAAGTTTCGGTTCTACGAAGAATATGGGCAGAGCAGTTCAGCTTGTTGCTTATTCAATGACGCCTATCTGGGTATTCGGAATCCTGAACATCCTGCCGGCAATCGGATGGCTTTCTTTCCTACTTGGATTATATGCTTTGTTCCTTGTATATCTTGGTCTTTCACCTTTAATGAAAACTCCAGAAGATAAAAAAGTAGTTTATATGTTAGTGAGCATTGTAGTTCTTGTTGCAGTTTATTGGATTATTTCTTTAATCCTTACATCAATTTTGATGACAATATTCGGATTAAGCTTGCTTTCTGCTATGATGTCATATTGATATTAAATGATTTTTAAAACAGCCTGCTATTTCGAATGGCAGGCTTTTTTATTTTTAAATCCGGAATAGAAAAAATGTTTTGGTTAGAATATGGTACGAAATTATTCGGAAGGATTTTTAAACTAACTTCGTATCAGCTTTTCAAGATCTTCAATATCTGCTTTAGAATTAATTTTTCTAAAGTAACTTAAAGCTTCAATCAAATATTGATTTCTTTTATCGGCTTCGCCTTTTTGTTTATAAAGAATACCAAGCTCTAAAGCAGTTTCAGCAAGATTGAGCTGGTTGCCAAGTTCTTTGTTCAAACGGTAACTTGTAAGCAAAGAACTTTCCGATGCTTCAATATTATTCCTGTTCCTGCCGATTATTCCTTTTATCTTATAAACTTCAGCAATAGATAATTTGTCGTTAATCCGGTAGGCAATTTCCATTGCTTTATTGCAAAATGCTTCTGCAAGATCCAAATCTTTTAGATTAGTATAGACGTATGCTTTATTGATGTAAGCTATTCCAAGGTTCTGTAAATAGTTTGACCTGATTGATGCATCAATGCTATCATCAAATTCACTTATTGCTGCTGAATATTCTTTCTTCTTTGTGTAAACCATTCCGAGGTTTTGTTTTACCTCTGTAATTCTTTTTGGATCGCGTAGTTTTTCAAAGTTGAGTAAAGCTCTTTTAAGATATGACAATGCCTCGTCGTAATTGCTCTGCATATTGTTGATAATTCCAAGATTGATTTCAATCTTTCCGATAAGTGCCATGTCTTTAACTGCTTCTACAGTTTTTAAAGCATTTTCAAAGTGCTCTTTTGCTTTTTCCAGATTCCCCTGGTCGCCTTGAATTGTTCCGTGAATATTTTCACAATGAATACTACCCTTAACATCGTTTTGATCCTGAAATATCTGAGAAGCTTTATCCAGATAATTTATGCTTAAATCCCATTGTGCCTGTCGGCTGTAAATTTCTCCGATTGACAATAATGCATTTGCCGCAATATCAGCGGTGCCATTCTTACCACTACATAAATTCAAAATCTTCTCATGAATTTCTATTGCGATCTGGTTTTCGCCGGAAGTGATTGTCAGCTGTCCGAGATAAATCAGAAACTCAATTAATTTTTCTGACTGGTATCTGGATTCAGCAAATGTTATAAGAAGATCCAACTGGTAGCGTGTTTGTGTACCTGAGTTTATCTCGTGATTGATTTGATGTAATACTTTAGCGTCCTTTGTAACGCTTGCGGATTTAGTGTCTCCTGTAAGAACTCTGGAGAAATCCTCCTTTTCAGCTTTATCAAAAAAATTTTTTAGAGCTTCTTCAACAATAGGATGTGTATTTTTAAATGGATTTTTCAAAAAATCCTGATATCAATTCTTTAATAAATATTTACAATTAGTTACTAGATATGGCAAGCGCTGTGCCATGCTTACTTTTATTCAAGCAATGCATACAATTTTTTTTTATCAATTCTTTCGTAAAAATTACTTTGTGTATTAAGGAATTATCACTAAATCGCAATTTTTTTTTGCTGTTCCAAAATAGGATTGAGTACTAAAGTTGAAAAAAAAGAGGCAGGATAAGATGTTCAGATAATTGGGGTGATGAAATTGACGTTTACTTAACCAGCTTTGATATTTCCTTAAATTGCGGAGTTCCGCAGATGTTTAGCATCTCAAACAGGATTGATTCGGTAGTTGAAATTTCAGCACCGTGTTGTCGCATCCGTTCAATGGCGAAGCTATAATCTATTTCTTTTCGGGAAGAGACACCATCAGCAGCAAGACTTACTTTAAAATCATTTTCAATTAAATCCAGAACTGACTGCTGAACACAAACGTGAGCTTCGATTCCACAGATTACGATCTGTGATAAGTTTTTTCTTCTTAATTCTTCAAATAAATTCCCAGCTCCCGAACAGCTGAATGACATTTTATCGAATGGTTTAATATCGCCCAGTTCATTTTTAATTGGTTGTATTGTTGTGCCGAGACCTTTTGTGTATTGTTCAGTGAAATAAACGGGAGATTCTAAAACTTTGAATCCTCTGATTAATTTTATAGTGTTATCAACAACTCGCTGGAAGTTATTTATTACGGGAAGGATTCTTTCCTGTATATCAATTATTAAAAGTGCGGTTGTTCCCGGTGTGAGTAGCTTATTAAATCTTTTAAATTCTTCCATTCTTTGACTTAAAAAATTTATATATAAATTTTATCCATTCCGTATTTTCCACAAGCATACATCATCATCAGGCTGGTGATATCAACCAAAGCTTTTTTGTGCTCATCAATGTATATGACAAGATTATAAACGTCGGCGATAAATTTCATTTTATCCACAATATTTCTCAGCTCACCGTAAGAAGGAATTCCATGCCAGTATTCTATTTCATGAATTACCATCTTTTCATATCTTCTCAAAAATTCTCCGAATGAAATAGTATGGATTGAAGTTGCTGTTCTGGGTCTGCATATTGCAATCAAGTCATCAAAGTAAGTATCCCAGTGCTTGGCAAGATCACTGTTCTTCTTCTGCATAACGTGTTTTGCTTTTGCAAGAGTAAATTTAGCACGTGTACGGATTTTAAAGTTTGGTATTAAAGCATATCCGTCAAAACTTCTGAATTCATCTTCAGGATCAATAAATTTCCATCTGTTGAGCAGCTGTTTGGAAGAATAAATATTTATTACTTTGTCCTTCGAACTGTCAATGAGAACAAATTTTCCCTGCTGCCAATTAATAACAGTAAACCAGTGTTCCCATTTATCAACACTGAGTATGCATGGGAATCCTTTCTTCAGATGTTGTATGAGAACTTTAATTCCGTCCTGTCCAACTTCACGGCGGAAATATTTCAATCGGCAGTCATAATAGTTAGCAGCTTTAGCCAGTCCGATTTCATCTGTTCCGTACCACCATGAACTACCTGCTTTCCTTGCAATGGATTTTTCGCTTGCAAATATTCCAAGCATAACAAGTGCATACTTTAATGCAAAAGGACCACATTGGTATTTATTCGGTTGAGGATAGAAGCTCATAGGTAAAAAATATTTAGGCGGTAAATGTAATTAATCAGAGTGAATTAGTCAGTATAAAATCTTCAATTACAAAAAAAAAATCTTTAAATTTGATATATGAGAAGACCCAAAATTAAAGTTGCGATTGTTTATAACGAACCTCAGCCTGAGATGTATCGTAAGGTTTCTGAAGCTAAATCCCGAGGGGTTGATATAAAAACCTATTTTGAGGTGGATAAAAGAACCCCTATGGAAGACTACGAATTTGTTGCAGGTAAACTAAATAATATTGGTTTTAATAGCTATACACTTAATATTAAAGATAACCTGAAAACTATGCTCAATAATCTACAGGAAAACAAGCCGGATGTAATATTTAATTTTATTGAGATATATAAGGATAATTCAAGGTTAGAGATGAATATAGTTGGATTATTTGAGCTTATGGGCATTCCTTATACAGGAGCCCCGGCAATGGCTTTAGCCAATTGTCAAAATAAAATACTTGCCAAAAGACTACTAAGTTCAAACGGTATAAGAATTCCGAGGTTTTTTATAGTGAGTAAAAAATCACAGAAATACCTGCACAAATTGCATTATCCGCTTTTAGTTAAACCAGCTTTTGAAGATGCCAGTGTGGGAATTGAAAATGAGTCAAGTGTTAATAACAGCAAGGAATTAAAAAAACGGATTGATTATGTTCTTAAAAATTTTTCACACCCGGTTTTGGTTGAAGAATTTATTGAAGGAAGAGAATTGAATGTTTCTGTGATTGGTGATAAAAGATTAAAAGTTTTGCCAGTAAATGAAATTGATTTTTCCGCAATGCCTGAACATCTTCACAACATTGTGAGCTACCAGGCTAAATGGGATCCAAAACATGAATCATATCACAAAACAATTCCTGTTTGTCCTGCACCGCTTCCATTAATTCTGGAGAAAAAAGCTAAGGAGCTGGCATTCAAAGCATTCAGAGTAATGGGTTGCAGAGAATATGCAAGAATTGATATGAGATTATCTAAAGAGAACAAACTTTATGTACTTGAAGTAAATCCGAATCCTGATATAACTGATGGTGCTGGATTTATGAAATCAGCTGAACGAGGTGGAATGACATTTAGTGAAGCTCTTAAACGAATTGTAAAATATGCATTAGATCGTGGACGTGTTCAAAAACCTAAATTAGTTTCGCAGTAAGTAAATTAATTACTTCTTGTAACGTATGAACCTGGTAATTTGGTTTTTGAATAAATTGATTCTCGATCGGAAATTTTGTTTTACCCGTGAAGATTAATATTCCCGTTCCACCCAAATCCTGTGCAGCAATAATATCATTTTCAAGATCATCCCCTATCATATAAAAACCTTCATCGATATTACCTGATATTTTTTCAATTGCAGCTTTAAAGTAATGAGGAGAAGGCTTACCAATTACTACTGCTTTTATAGATGAGGAGTATTCAATTCCAGTTATAAATGCACCTGAATCAACCATCAACTCACCCTGAGGATCCCAATATTTATTTTTGTGCATTGCAATAAGATCCGCACCGCTCATAACTTTTTTAAATATATCATTTACAATTTGATAATTCCACTTGTCTGCAATATCACCGATCACAATTGCTTCGGGATTTTGGGTGTCGATCATTCCATTAAAATGATGGATTAAATTTTCTCTGCAATAAACCTGTACTCTACTATACTTTTTTTTCACGAATGCAAGAGTTGCATCAAATGCAGTTATTGCTGGAATGGTAAGCAGAATATTATTTGATGAAAAAAAATCATTGACCATTTGACCGGTATTCAAAGTAGAATTGCTAAGTATACAGGAAGGGATTTTACTTTTTTCAATAAAATTAAAAAATTCTTTTACATCAGGGGCAGGGGAGTTACCAAGTTTGAGCACACCGTCAAGATCGATTAAGAGTGGTTTAAATGTCATTTTCAATCTAAAAAAGAAAGGCGGCTTAGTGCCGCCAGAATTAGTTATGTTTTTGTTTCGGCAAGCAGTGGAAATTTTAGTTTGGCTAACTCAAGTGCACTAAATAAGACACCTACAAAAAATAAATCACCAATAAGGGTATAATTGAAGAATGGAATTGCTGCAGTAAAACAAGCAGCTAATCCTACAGTCGTTTTAGGATAAAGACTTCCGGTTAACCATAAAGCAAAATTTGTAATAATGAAGAAAAGAACTGAAGATGAAACTGAAGCTAAAAATATGTTTACAACTTTTTTCTTTTTTCTCAGTGTCGTTCCTATCATTACAATTAAAATAAAGCTTAAATAAACTGCATACATTCCAGGGTGAAACCCGATTATAATATCTGATAAAAACATAGCAATTAATGGAATTGCAACTGCTAAAATTTTCCTGTTGAAATATGCACCTCCGAATAAAGCCATAGCAGCAATCGGTGCGAAGTTAGGCGGATGAGGGATTAGTCTAACAAATGCAGCTAAGAATATCATTGTTGTTATAAGTAAAAATCCGGGTGTAATTAATTTTGAACTCATTTCATTCCTTTCGTTAATAATCATGTCTTTATAATATTAAAAGTATTTTAATTACTAAAAAGATATATACAATTATTTAAGTAATCAAAATATTTAGTTAGAGATTAATTCTAAAACCTGCATAACCAGAAAACCCTGGTCGTCCAAATCCAAAAATTTGCTCATAATCAGCATCCAGCAGATTTTCAATTCTTCCTGTAATGCTTAAAAAGTCGAACAGGTTATAGTATGCAGCCAGGTTAATCAAAGTGTATTCTTCAAGTGTAATTCTAGAAGCCGGAAATGTTGAGAAATCTTTGTCTTCACTTTTTCCTGCATAAATAACTTCGAGATTAATTTTTGCCATCTCGGTGAAATTATAATTTACTAGTAGTCCGATTTTATTTTCAGGTCTTCGCAAAAGTTTTTGATTATAGTCCGGTGATTGCTCGCTTTTGTTTATTGTATTTGTGTAAGTGTAATTCAGCTTTATATCAAGCTGGGTTGTTAGAACAGCTTTTGTGTACACTTCAACTCCGTTCGATTCTGCATTCTGAATATTTATTGTTCTAAAATTTTCATCTGTTCCAAACAAGTCTGTGAAGTCATTTGAAAAATAAGTTATGCCGGCTGAAATTCCTGAAGACCAGAAATACTGTTCAATTCCAGCATCCCATCCGAAATTTTTTTCAGGATTAAGTTCCGCATTTCCATAAGCAGGATCGTATAGATAAAAAATTGAAGGTGCATTAAATCCTGTACCAACAGTAGCTTTCAGCTTTGTTCCGGTTGACCAGAAAATATAAGCCGGTGCAAACCTGTAAGTAAATGCTCCTCCGAATAGCGAATGATTGTCGTATCTGATTCCGGCAGATGCAAATAAGTCATTACTAAATTGTAATTGGTCCTGCAGGTAAAACCCAGTTGTAGTTGTTTCACTTTCAGGAAGTATACTTTCAAAAGGACCAAATGATGAGTAATAATAATATTCTGCGGATGCAATTTCACTTTCAAAATCGATTCCTACAGTGATGATGTTAGAATCAAATAGATGAAAATTATTCTGCCAGTCCACTTTATATTTTTTTCCTTCATACAAACTATTTGATGAGGCAGGATTGTTCATCGTTGAATCGAAATCATATTTGCGGCTGTTTTTATAGTATGATGCTCCAATTTTTTGATCCCACAAACCGTCAAATAAATTAAAAAAACCTTCAACACGGGATGTAAATTCTTCTAAATCATAAATGTAAGTTGGATCGTCTCCAAATTGTCCTCCGAACTGATCAAGATCTGTTTCTGTTTTTGTAAATCTTAGAAAAAAATTAATACCTGTCTGTTCATTGAAACCATAGCCAAATCTGGAAGAAATATTGTGACCTTCATAACCGTCAGTTTCTGCGTTTCCATACTTTTGCCCTGCTGAAGAAATACCGTCGGATTGTGTTCGGCCCAGAGAAACTAAATAATTAAAATTATTAATATTTCCTGAAAAACCAGCACTTCCTTTAAAAGTATTGTACGAACCTCCTTCAGCTGATAATTGCAAAGATGGTTTTCCAACACCTTTGTTTGTTATAATATTAATTACTCCAGCCATTGCATCTGATCCATAAAGAGTGCTTTGCGGACCTCGTAACACTTCGATCCGATTAATATTTTCTGCAGGTAAATTTGCAAAATCATAAACATTTGCTGCATCACTTGTCATATTCATTTCAACTCCATCTATTAATACCAAAGTATGTTCAGGATTTGACCCTCTGATATTAAATGTTGATAAAGCTCCTAATCCACCGGGTTGAGTAATGCTCAATCCATATTCACTGTTGAGAAGATCAAACAAATTAATTTTGTTTCTCGAAACGATTTCTGAAGAGTCGATAACACTAATTGAGTTTGCAAGTTCCAGTGTGCTTGTGTTTGTTTTGGTTGCAGTGATAACAACATTGCTTAGTTTGTAAACTCCAGCAGAATCAGTTTTTTGAACTTCTTCATTCTGAGCAAGAATCAATGAAGAAAAAATAAATAGCAGAAGAAAAAAAGATTTGAGATTAAAAATTGCCATAGAAGTTACTCCATAAAAAAAAAGTTAAAAGTAACTTCGCGTATTAAAAGTTGAAAGAAAACGAGTGGGAAAAACCATCGTTAACCTAACCTCTTCTCGCGAAGGTCGATTAAGAAATACTTACGGCAGGTCTCCTGGCTCTAATCAATTAGTTATTTGATTTCACAGTTGCGCGACAGCGCCGGATTCACACCGGGCTTCCCTATAATTCCCGTTATCCAGTTTGTGTTGGATCGGGACACCGTAATCATTTGAAAGAACTATTTTAAGTTAGTTTGTTGAAATGAATAATCAAAATCTGGAGGAAATGTTTGGTAAGAATCTGCTTGAAATATGAACATCATCAAAAATTCCTTCGTAACAACAATTAGAATTTATTTTAATCTTATAAAGAATTTAGGAATTTAAGTATTCGATTTCGATTGGCAGCATTTAAATTCATAAAATATTCTTTTGATGTTTGTGCTTCACCACCGTGCCATAAGATTGCTTCCTCGATATTTCTTGCTCTTCCATCGTGAAGCAAATTTGTATGACCATTTACAACATTTATCAATCCAATACCCCAGAGTGGTGAAGTTCTCCATTCCTTACCATCAGCTCTAAAGTCTGTTCTGTTATCAGCAAGATCATCACCCATATCGTGCAGTAATAAATCGGTATAAGGAAAAATTCTTTGGTTTGATAATTCTGAAACTGTATGGCTCCCTGTTGTGAACTCTGAACTATGACAACTTTCACAACCGATTGAATTAAATAATTCTTTTCCAGCTAAAACTTCTTCATCGTCAAATTCTCGTCTGCCAGGTACAGCCAATGTTTGAACATAAAGTTCAACCGATTCTAAAATCTCATTAGAAATTTCCGGATCATCATTTAAAGAATCGCATACTGCATTGTTGTGGCAATTTTCAAGTTGATATAATGGATTGGTTACACCAATATCATTTACATATGCAGCTGCAGTCTGCTGATATAAATTTGGCTGATTAGCCTTCCATCCAAATCTTCCTAGTTGAGGAGATTGAAACTGATCATCCCAGATAAAATTTGCTTTCCCAGAAATCCCATCAGCATCTGCATCTGATTCATCAGTGTTCATTAAAATATCAGTTTCTGAAATTGCTTCAAGTAACCCAAGTCCAAAAACAGCAGGAGCAACACGTGGAGAAACATTTACTCCTGACGGTACCTGACCTGTTAAAACATAACTTGGTTTTCTTAAAGAATAAGGAGTTCCATCTGGGTAATTACCTGAAATTTCAGAATAACTTATTATTACATTTCCTTCCGGTTCAAAACCAAATACTGATTTATCCTGCAACTGTCCGCCAAAACCCGGAACAGGATTCGGTCCGCCATTAGTTCCAGTTCCATCAATACTGATTCTGATTAACATTGTTTCCAAATCTTCGCTACCCAAAGGCGGTCTTCCTCTGCCATCTGAAATATGACAGTTAACGCATGATACATTGTTAAATAATGGACCAAGCCCACTGTTATATGGTGCAGGAGCTTTAACAAAATTCTGTTCAAAATTAAAATCACCTTCGAGATGTTTGTCTAAAGTTGTACCGGATAAATTTGCCGCCGGGTTTGAAAATGCCTGGCTGCTGAATATAAATGTTGTTGTTTCACCACCTGAATACATTTCTTCAGGATCAATCAAGGGTGGAGGGTGATTATTAACTTCTTCAGTACAACTCAATAGCAAAATAACTGAAAACCCAGCTAATAAAATCTTTTTCAGTTTAAGAATCATAAAAATTAATTTGTTATCAGTGGCTTAACATCTTGCTGAAAAGTATTCATTAAGGTATTGCAAGCATCAATAGCTGCCTGAATTTGTGCATCAGCATACAAATTATTTCTGAAAGGTTCAGGAATATTATTTATTGCATCATAAGCAGCTGTAATCTCTTGCCTAACTCTTGTATCCAGGCTCTGATTTTTTTCTTTTACATAATCATCAATTCCTTTTCCATCAGGTCCACCCGGAAGCATACCTGTATAAGCATTTTCAATTCCTTGTATATTGTTTTTAAAGTCGGTTAATGAATTCCAGCTGAATTGAGATTCAACACTGAGTACATCTTTTGTAAGATACGGATCTCCTATTTTACCGTTACCGACTTCATCAGCAATAACAATAATTCCTTCAATAATTTCCTGAACAGCTTGCACCTGAGAAGAATACCGGCTTCCTGAATTTCCGGCATTTACAAATTCATCTCTGAACCCATCATGCCATTCATTGTGAAGTGTTTCTGTATCTTCGAATAGAACCTGTGTTACTGCAATTAAATATTCTTTTTCCCTTTGAGTAACATCAGCAGCATTCCTTGGATTACCATCTCTGAATAATAGAAATTCAATTGTATGAAAACCACGTAATGAGTAACCTAATCCGTCACGAATGAATTCAGGTGTCAGCTCGAACTGACTATCAAGCACTTCTTGCAGCTGTGCCTCATCTAATGGCCAGCTGTCTAATGAAGGATCAAGACTAAGAAAAGAAACTGGTCCGAAGAGGAAAGCTTCGCTCATTTCCCAGGGAACCCGTGCAGCTTTCCATGCATCGCAAGCAGCATCTATATTTTGCTGAGATGATGTTTGAAAGAAAGAATCAACGGCCGTTTTTAATTCGTGTGCTTTTTCTTCCAATTCGTGATAATCAGCTACAACAACTACGTCAGCATAGTCTGCAAGAATTTCTGAATAGTCATTCTGTTCGGGATTAATTGGATCTTCTTCACTTGAACATCCCCAAGTAAATAATCCGATCGACAATAAAAAGATTGAATAAAAAGTTTTATTCATAAATTATTCTCCATTTATATTTGAATTAAAATTCTACGAACCAATCGTAGAAACCAACCGAGAGACCAAATGTATTTTCATCATTATATCTGGAATCGAATCCTCCTACTTTACGCATTGAATAGTCTGTTTTAATTACAAGGTTTGGTAAGACAAATAGATTGATTCCAAAAGTGATTATATTTCTTTTAAATCTGGGATCGGCAAATACACTACCGGCAACCTGTTCCATCGAGTTATAATATTCAAAACGTCCGAATGGAAAAAGTCTCATTGCTGATTGATTGGCTAAAAGCTTCAATACATTATAACCGGCTTCAATGTAATAGCATAATGCAGCTTCGGCAACAGGAGTTCT